>JBDSSU010000256.1:0-7518 GCA_039928635.1 Opitutaceae bacterium
CCTCCCGTTCCGCGGAGATGCCTCCGGAGAAAACTGCGATGATGGGCTGGTTCATAAAACGTCCTTCCATTTCCTGCCGTAGAGCAACACTTCGGGCTCCAGTTCGACGCCTTTCACCTGCCGCACCCGCGCGCGTATGCGTCGCACCAGCTCAAGCACGTCGTCCCCGGTCGCGGTTCCGCGGTTAACGATGAAGTTTGCATGCACGCCGGAAACCTCCGCATCCCCGACTCGTTCCCCTTTCACTCCGCTCTCGTCAATCAACCGCCCCGCCGAATTCCCCACGGGAATTTTGAAGATACAACCGGCGCTCGGTTCACGCGGCTGCGATTCCTGCCGCTTCCGTTTGTAGACATCCATCTGCCGCGCGACCGCTTCGGCATCAGCTTGCGACGCAGGCCGGAGGAGCGCGCCCAGCGCGACCGCTTCGTGCAACTCCGCGCAGTGCCGGTAATCGACGTGCATCGCCGCCTTCTCCAGCGTCTTCACTTCACCCGCGAGCGTCACGAGCTGAACTTCCTCCACCACATCGAACATCCATCCGCCCATCGCACCCGCGTTCATTCGCAGCGCGCCGCCGACGCTCCCCGGAATCCCCTCAAGAAACTCAAATCCGACCAGCCCGGCTTTCGCGGCCAGCCCGCATAAATTCTTCAACCGTAGCCCGGCACCGACCCAGACCTTTCCTCCTTCGCGCGGCTCAAAACTCGACCACGCCTCATGCGCCAGGGAGATTACCACCCCGTCCACCCCTTCATCCGGCACGATCAAATTCGAGCCGCGACCCAAAACGAACACTTCCACGCTCTCGCGTTTCGATTCCGCCAAAACCGTCTGCAGATCCCCGATCGCCGCCGGCTCGAGATACACTCGCGCCGCTCCGCCGACCCGCAACGTCGTTTTCGTCGCCAGCGGCTCCTCGCGTTTCACCTTGGTCCCGGCAACCAGCTTCGATTTCAACGTGTCGGCAAACGTGTCCCAGCGCCGCCCTTCCCGCGCATTCCGTTGCACGATCTCCAGCCACGCCCGCGCCTTGCGATCGATGTCGCCCGCGCCGACGAATGCCACCCAGTCTCCGCTGCGCGTCGATCGGGAGAGCACGCGAAAAAACGCCGCGTCGTCCGCCGGCAGATAGCTGACCGGCATCGAGCCCGCGTTTCTTTTTAATTCCGCGTAGATGTCCGCGGTTGTTCCCCCGGGGATTGGCGCTTCCCCCGCCGGATACACATCGAGCAGATGCACGGCGTCGGCGATCGCGAGCGCCGCGGCGAACTCCGACTTGAATTGCGCGGTCCGGCTGAACCGATGCGGTTGAAACACCACCACCAGCCTCCCTTCCTGGCCCACGCGTTTACGGAGGCTCGCGAGCAGCGCCCTGATTTCCGCGGGATGATGCGCGTAGTCCTCCAATACTGTGAGGTCGGCGTTGGCCAGCAGCACGGTCTGCCGACGCCTCACGCCCGGAAATTCCGCGAGCGCTTTTGCAGAAATTTCCACGCCCATCAGCTGCGCGGCCGCCAGCGCCGCCGTCGCATTGGCGCCGTTAAAATCACCTCGCGACCGGACCACGGCGTCCGCTGGCGTGAAACGTCCGCCGAGTTTTAGTTTCATTCGGTCATCCGACTCCTCCGCGATCACTCCGGAAAAACTCCCGCTGCGTCCGAACGTGATCGCCGTCGGCGCGATCCGGGCCGACAGCCCGCAAGCATCGCTCACGAGCACCGCGCCGGCCGTGCGCGCGAACAACGCGGCAAACGTCGCCTCCAGTTCCGCGAGCTGCCGGTAATGATCCGGATGATCCCAATCGAGATTCACCGCCACGGTAATCTCCGGGGAAAACCGCTCGATCGTCCCGTCGCTTTCGTCGATTTCCGCCACCACCCAATCGTTCGATCCCGCGCGCGCCGGCGGAGTATCGTCGGCGAAAAGGCCCCCCAGCACATAGCCCGCGGGGAAACTCGCGTGTCGCAACGCCGCAATCAGCATCGCCGTCGTCGTGGTCTTCCCGTGGGACCCGCACACGGCCACGAGTTTTTTCCCTCTCACCACTTCGGCCAGCAACTCTCCCCGGCGCAGCAGCGGAATCTCGCGCGCCAGCGCGGCCCGGTAAGCCGGATGAGTTTTCGCGATCGCCGAGGAGTAAACCACCAGCTCGCAATTCGCGGGGATCGAACCGAGCGTCACGCGTTCGCGCGTGAGCAAGTTTCGCATCTCATCGGTCACCGCGTCGTCCTCACCCGTGACCTCGAAACCCAGCTGCGCGAGATAGACCGCCAGCGGCCCCAAACCCATGCCACCGACTCCGACGCAGTGAACGCGCGTGATTTTCCGGCCGGCAAGCACTGGCAACGTTTCCGCCCTCACGAGATTCCTTTCAACAGTTTGTCACGTATTACGTGATAAGCCCCCAAGGTGAGCGCGGGCCGGTTTGTCACGTAATACGTGACAAACGATTTTGGCGTGGAGCGGGGTGAGATCACGGCGCGGGGGATGGGCTCTAGGCCGCGGCAGGCTGCGGCGCGTGCTCCGGCCGACGCGGAGCCGCGATGACTTCCTCGAGGTCGCCCAACATCAGATCGAGGGAATGCGCGCGGTCCATGCGGCGCAGGTTCTCCCGAAATTTTTGCAGCAACCAGTCGTTGAAAATCACATCGAGCACTTCGCGGTGCAGGTTCGCCAACTGCGTTTGCTCCACCACGACGCCCGCGCCTTGCCGCTCGAAAAAAGCGGCATTGGCCCGCTGATGATCGTCAGCCGCATGAGGAAACGGCACCAGGATCGCCGGCGTTTCGCAGCGGACGAGCTCCGCGATCGTTCCGGCGCCCGCCCGGGAAACCACCAGATCCGCCGCCGATAGCAGCACCGCCACGCGATCGCTGAACGCTTCGAAAACCGCGCGGATCGGCTCGCCGGTTTTGGTTTTCAAATCGACGGCGCCCTCCTGCCCTTTGCCCAGGCCCGTCACGCAATAAACCTGAATGCCTTCCGCGGAAAAAAGGTTCAACTGCGCCCGCGCCCATTCGTTGAGCGCGGAAGCGCCCTGACTGCCTCCGAGCACGACCAGAACTTTCTGGTGCTCGGAAAGTCCCAACGCGGCGCGCGCGTTCGTCGAAGTATGCCGGACGATCTCACGCCGGACCGGCTGGCCCGCATGTCGCGTGCGCGAAGCGCGAACACTGGGGAGCCGGATTCCCGGCGGCAAATACACGCGACGCGCCAGCCGCCCGAAGAGGCGGATCGCCAGACCCGGGACGCGATTCGACTCATGCAACGCCACCGGAATTCGGTGCAACACCGCCGCGGCCACGAGAGGGGCCGAAGTAAAACCGCCAAATGCGACCACGCCATCAGGCCGCCATTCGCGCACGAGATGCTCGCAAAATCGAAATCCCTGAATCTGGGAGATGAGGCAGCGCACGAGCCGGACGGGGCTCCACGAAAAGCCTTTCCCCGGGACCCGCTCGAAACGCAGCCCCGGGTATTTCTCGATCAAGCGCGCATCCACCTTTTTCTGACTGATCAGCAGTTTCGACTCGTGGCGCCGCGCCGCCAGTCCCTCCGCCAAGGCAATCCCCGGTGAAAGGTGACCGCCCGTGCCGCCGCAGGAAATGAGGAACCGGCTCACGAGAAAGCCTCCCCTGGAACCGGCCTCGCGTCGGCCACCTCATTCAAACTTGTACTCTTGATCGTGCTCCGCGCCGTCTTCACGCCATCACCTCCTGCATGGACCTGCGCCGGCCCGACAGCGCCGCCCGGCCCCAGGTGCGCTGCGTGTTGAGAATAATCCCGAGCAACAGTCCCATGAGCATCAGATTGGAAAGCCCCGCACTGATGAAGGGCAGCGACATCCCCTTCGTCGGGAAGAGACCGGTGACCACGCCCACATTGATGATTGCCTGCAGGCTGACCAAGAGGATGCACCCGCCCACCAGGAGAAAATGGAAAAGGTTTGGCGCCCGGCGCAGATGAACCAGCCCGGCGGTGAACATCGTCGCGAAGACGATCACCACGCCGAGGGTGAACCATAATCCCAGTTCCTCACCCACGACGGCGAAGATCATGTCCGTTTGCGCTTCGGGGAGATAATTGAGCTGCTGCCGTCCCTGCCCCAGGCCGGCGCCATCGATTCCCCCCGCGGCAAAAGCGGCGAGCGCCTGATAAAGCTGATAGGTCCCCGCGTTTTTATTTCCCTCCACATCGAGAAACGCGAGGAACCGGCGAAGGCGGTTGGGACTGTGAATCACGGCAACCGTAAACAGGCCCACGACGCCCACGACGGTCGGCAGAATGTATCGCCACTTCGCGCCGGCGAGGAACAGCATCACCAACCCCACCGCGATCATCAGCGCCGCCGTCCCGAAATCCGGCTCTTTGTAGGTAAGAAAACCGAACACTAAAATGATCCCAAACGGAAACACATAGCCGCGCTTGAACTCGCCGATCCGCGTCTGATTCTGCGCGAGATAATGCGCCAGGCAGAAAACGAAGCTCAACTTCGCGAACTCGGAAACCTGGAGAAGCACCGGTCCGTAACCGAGCCAGCGCCGCGCTCCGCCGCGCCAAA
This sequence comes from Opitutaceae bacterium, assembly GCA_039928635.1. GTDB lineage: Bacteria > Verrucomicrobiota > Verrucomicrobiia > Opitutales > Opitutaceae > DATAKE01. The sequence goes on from JBDSSU010000256.1 coordinate 4,565, forward strand.
CTCCAATGCCGGGGATCAAGACAAGCGTGAGCAACAGCACGGAGATTCCCACCATCCACCACGTGTACCGCCGCAGATAATCCAGATCCAATCGGCTGGTGACAAAACAGACCACGGCCGCTGCTCCGACGCCGATCAACTGCTTATTTAGGTAATAATAAGCGTTCTGGTTCATCGAAGCGCTGGCGCTGAACAGAATGGTCAGGCCCAGCGTCGCGAGTCCCACGGCGCACACCACCATGATCGCCGCCGGGTTGATGATGATCCGCGGTCGGCTGGAGTCGGCAGAGCGGTCGCGGGCCATGGCTTGAACTTAAATCGTTTTACTTCGTCGTCGCCGGAGCTTCCTCCACTTGAATGATGGGCACTTCGTTCGCCGGCGTCGGCCGGGAGAAGCTCGGATCAATGACCGGCGTGGAAGCCGGCGTTGATCTCATCGCCGCTTCTGGTTTCGCGTTCACCTCACTGCCCGACTTTTGCGTCCGGACCGACTTGCCACCAGTGGCCTGCCAGCCGGGAATCAGCAACTCCATGCCGGGGCGGATCTTCTTCGGATCGTTGATGTTGTTCTCCGCGCCGAGGTCACCGATTTTCACGCCGTACTTCTGGGCGATGCTGCTCAAGGTCTCCCCGGATTTCACGGTGTGCTTCACCAGATCGGTCGCCGGCTTCGCACCGGCCGGCTCCGTGATCGTGCTCGTGGCGGTCAGGCGGGCGGCATCACCGGCCTTCGCCAGCGCGGGCGACTTTCCCGGCACGATCAGCTTTTGCCCAGGACGGAGTTTTGCCGTGTTCACGTTCAGATTGTTGGCCGCCGCGAGCTCTGAAACGGTGAGGTGATTTTTCCGGGCGATAACGGTGAGGTTGTCACCACTGACCACGATGTAGGTGGTCGCAGGGGTAAAGTTGTTCACCGGCTCGGTCTCCAGCGTGGAAGCTGCCGGAGTGCCTGGCCGCGTCGGGCTGTAGCGGACATCCGTGTTGAAGGAAATCGGCGCGGTGGCGGCCGGCGTCGAACTCGTCGCACCGGGCACACTGATCGTCGGCGGGGTTTCCGCCGGCGTCATGGTTTCGGATTTGGCCGGCGGCTGTTTCGTGGAGGAGCTGCAGCCCGGATTGGCGAAAATGAGAATGAGTGCGAGCAAATGAATGCCCACAACGATGCCGGAAAATTTCAGAATTTTCATTGGAGGATGGTTGGTGGTTTTGTGGTGAAAGCTATCTCAAACTGGGCGCGAAATTGAGGCTGCGCACGAGCCGTTCGAATTGATCGCCGCGGTCCTCGTAATTTCGAAACAGATCGAAGCTCGCGAAGCCGGGACTGAGCAGCACGTGATCACCCGGATGCGCACTGGAGGCCGCACACGTCACCGCTTCTTCCAGGGTGGCGCAAACCGTGCAGGAAACCCCGCGCGCGTGGCACGCTTCAGCCAGGGCGTCGCGCGTCTCGCCGATAAGAAAAACGCGTCGCACTCGTGCGCTGATCCGCGAAACGAAGCCGGCCAGGTCGCCGCCTTTGGATTTTCCTCCCGCAATCAGGATGACGGGCACCGCAAAACTCCCCAGCGCCGCCTCCACCGCGTGAAAATTCGTCGCTTTCGAATCGTTCCAGAACGCGACGCCGTCGTGCTCGGCCACCCGTGAAAGCCGGTGACGCCCCACCCGAAATCCGCGTGCCGCCGCGTAAAGCGCTCCCTCATCGAGGCCGCTTGCCCGCCACCAAGCGGCCGCGAGCAGGAAATTTTCCCGCTGCGGGTAATCGGCAAACACGGTTTCGGCCAATCTCGGGTCGGCCGCTTGCTGCTCGGTCTCGACCGCTGCGCCCTCGGGAAACGTGCAGGCGAATTTGTCCGCAGATCTCCGCGCGGAGGAACCCATGAAAAATTTCCCGGGAGCCGTCCGTTCCACCAAAGCCCATTTCGCCCGGAAATATGCCTGCAGGTCGGAATGCCGGTCCAAATGGTCCTCGGCAAAATTAGGCCAGAGGGTGGCGTCCGCCGTGAAATGACTCAGCGATTCCGCCTGGAATGAACTCACTTCGCACACCGCCGTGATCGTCGGTTCACCGCCGCCGGTCTCGGCAATCACCCGTGAAAAGGAGTGCCCGATATTTCCCGTGGCGACGGCTTTGCAGCCGACGGAGCGCAGCGCATGCGTGATGAATTCCGTCAGCGTGGTTTTCCCGTTCGTTCCGGTGATCGCGACGATTCGGCCGCGCCAGAATCGCGACGCGAAATCCAACTCCCCAAGACACAACGCACCACCGCTCCGGGCCAGGCGCAGCCACGGATGCTCGGGGGGGAACCCCGGAGAAAACACCACGAGATCATGCTGTCCCGCCGCCGCCGCGGTGAACTCGAGTCCCTTGGCATCATAAACCGCTTTGCGGGCGCCAATTTTATCGAGGAGCTCGCTCACGCCTTCACCGCTCACGCCGCCGCCTAAAATCGCCACGGGACGTGAGAGACGTTCCGAAATAATCTGGGGTACGATCAGCGGCATGGTCAGCGAAGTTTCAGGGTGCCGAGACCAGCAAGTGCGAAGATGAGCGAGAGTACCCAGAAACGCAAAACCACCTTTGTCTCCGGCCAGCCCTGTTTCTGAAAGTGATGATGGATTGGCGCCATGAGAAAAAACCGCTTTCCCTCCCCGGTGGGACTGCGTCGTTTGGTGAACTTGAAGTAGCCCACCTGAATGATGACCGACGCTGCCTCCCAAACAAACACGCCGCCCACGATGATGAGCGTCAGCGGCTGCTGCACCATGAACGCGATGATCCCGATCAATCCGCCCAGCGCGAGCGAACCGGTGTCGCCCATGAACACCTGCGCCGGATGACAGTTGAACCAGAGAAACCCGAGCCCGGCCCCGATCATCGCCGCGCAAAAAACGGTCAGCTCCCCCGCCCCGGGGACATGCGGGATCTGCAAATACTCCGCCATCCGGGCATGGCC
>JBDSSU010000257.1:0-7712 GCA_039928635.1 Opitutaceae bacterium
ACGCCCGCGATGGCCTGAAGCCCGTGCAGCGCCGCGTGCTCTACGCCATGTTGCGCGAAGGACTGCTGCATAACCGTCCGTTCGACAAATGCGCCGGCGTCGTCGGTGAGGTGCTGAAAAACTACCACCCGCACGGCGACTCTTCGGTTTACGACACCCTCGTGCGCATGGCGCAGCCTTGGGTCATGCGTTACCCGCTCATCGATCCGCAGGGTAACTTCGGTTCCGTCGACGGCGATCCGCCCGCGGCGTATCGCTACACCGAGGCGCGGCTCAACTCGATCGCCGAGGATCTTCTCCGCGACATCGAGGAGGACACCGTGGACTTCATCCCGAACTACAAGGAGTCCACGACCGAGCCCACCGTGCTCCCGTCCGCGCTGCCGAATCTGCTGATGAACGGGTCGACGGGCATCGCCGTCGGCATGACGACGAACATCCCGCCGCATAATCTCGACGAGATCATCGACGCCACCGTCGCCATCATCGACCGGCCGTCCATCACGGTGGACGAGATTTGCGAGATCGTAAAAGGTCCCGATTACCCCACCGGCGGTATCATCTCCGGCCGCGAGGGCATCCTGAGTTATCTGAAGACCGGCAAGGGCATCGTGCGCACGCGCGGCAAAGCGCACACCGAGGAACTCAAGGGCGGCATGGAGCAGATCGTGATTACGGAGATTCCGTATAACGTTAACCGCAACACCCTCGTGCTCCGCATCGCCGAACTCGTCGGCGATAAGCAGATCGACGGCATCCGCGATCTGCGCGACGAGTCCGACGAAAACACCCGCATCGTCATCGAGCTGAAACGCGGCGAGCAGGCGAAGGTCGTCATCAACCAGCTTTTCCAGAAGACCGCGCTGGAGTCCTCATTCGGTGTCACGCTGCTCGCCCTCGACAAGAAGCGGCCGAAGCAGATGAACATCAAGGAACTCATCGAGTGCTACATCGAGCACCGCCGCGATGTCGTCACCCGCCGCACGCAATATCGCCTGAACCAGGCGCTCGACCGCGCGCACATTCTCGAAGGGTACATCATCGCCCTCGATAACCTCGACGACTTCGTCAAAATCATCCGCGCGTCGCAGAATCGGGAAGAGGCCAAGCAGAAGTTGATGGCGAAGTATCCGCTTTCCGAACGCCAGACCGACGCGATCCTGGAACTCCGCCTCTACCAGCTCACCGGTCTCGAACGCGGCAAGATCGAGGCGGAATACCTCGAGTTAATGAAGCTCATCGCCGAGCTGCGCGGGATTCTCGAATCGGAGTCGGTGCTGCTGACCCTGATCAAAAAAGAACTCGCGGAGATGAAGGCGAAATATACCTCGCCGCGCCGCACCGAGATCGTCGGTGCCACCAGCGATTTCCGCATGGAGGACGTCATCCCGAACGAGGGCTGCGTCATCACCGTTTCCCATCTCGGCTTCATCAAGCGCACGCGCGTCGCCGATTACCGTTCGCAGAAACGCGGCGGCAAGGGCGTGATCGGCGCCGAAACGTATGAAGAGGATTTCGTCGAGCATCTGTTCACGGCGAGCACGCACGACTACATCCTCTTCCTCACGAGCACCGGCCAGTGCCACGCGAAGAAGGTCTACGACGTCCCCGAGGGCACCCGCACGTCGAAGGGAAAATCGGTCGCGAGCTTCCTCCGCCTCACGGAAGGCGAGAAGATCGCCGCCATGCTGTGCGTGAAGGATTTCGCCCCGGCGCAATTCCTCGTGATGGTCACCCGCAACGGCATCACGAAAAAAACCAGCCTCACCGACTATGCCAACACCACGCGCGAAGGCGGGCTCATCGGTATCAATCTTGAAGCCGGTGACGCACTCGTCGGCTGCGTGATGACGACCGGGGAAAACGAAATCATCCTGATCAGTCAGAAGGGACAGGCCGTGCGCTTCAACGAAAGCGGCCTGCGTGATCAAGGCCGCGGCACCGTGGGCGTGACTGGCATGCGTTTTAAATATGAGGGCGACTTCGTGAAAGCCATCGAGGTCTGCGACCCCGCGGCGCGTCTGCTCGTCGCCCGCGAAGATGGCATCGGGAAACGCACGCCGTTCGAGGATTATCGTCTCACGAGCCGCGGCGGTTCCGGGGTGATCGCGATCGATCTGCCGGAGGACGGCTCCGTGAACGTCGCCGGCGCGCTCAGCGTTCGCGACACGGACGAAGTCATGCTGCTCACCGCGAAAGGCCAGAGCATCCGCACGCGCGTGAGTGAAATTCGGGAAACCGGCCGCGGGGCGAAAGGCGTGAAACTCGTCTCCCTCGCGGGCGGCGACAAGCTGCTCAGCATCGCCCGCATCATCGAAACGGACGAAGAGCAGATCCCCGAGGATGCTGCAGACCCAACGCCCGACGCTCCGCCAGCACCAGACGCCCCGGCGAGCTGACAACGATCTTTGTCAGCCGGTGTTTGGGATTGGCACGTGCCTCTTGCCCGTGTTCCGAACCCACACGCCTTCGTGCATCAACCGCGCCCCTCCCCTCACGACCAACCACACCTGGATTTCCGACGGTGTCACGTGGCCATTCACGCTCACCGGTAAACAACCGGTCGAACGCAGCCTCAGTCTATTTCACTTCCGCCCTTGCCAACTGGACGGACGCGGCCTGACTTTTTTCGCTCCGCCTCCACATGCCCGGAAAAATTTCTTCGCTCCTCGATCCCTCGCGCATCGCCCTGCACGTGCAGAACACCCGCCGCACGGCCGCGCTCAATGAGATCGCCCAGCAGCTGAATGGGCATCCCGATGTCCTGAACTTCGACGGTTTTTATGCGGAGCTGCTTGCTCGCGATCGTCTCGATACCACCTGTCTCGGTAACTCGATCGCACTGCCGCATGCACGGACGGAGCATGTCAAAACCATCGTCCTCGCCGTCGGTCGCAGCGAGACCGGGATCTTCTTCGAGCAAAGCAAGGAAACCGTCCGTCTCCTCTTCATGCTTGGGACGCCAAAGACCAAGCCGGGTGACTATCTTCTGGTGGTGAGCGCCCTCTGCAAACTCCTCAAAGACCCCGCCGATCGGGAGAGCTTTCTGCAGGCGACGACCCCTGAAGCCTTCATCGCCGCGGTCGCGGCCGCAGAGACAAAGCTGGGGCTGTAGAGCCAGACGTCCCCGCCGCGGGATTGCGCCGCCTGATCAGAGAGGCGCGTTTCGGCCAGCCACGATGGCTTCCACATCGCGGCCGAGAATCCGATCCACCCTATGCTCCGGCGTCTCCAGTTTCCATTCGCCACCGACTCTCCGCATCTGGACCTTTTTGCTCTCCTGCACTTCCGGTTTCCGATTCTCCATCGCCAGCGAGAGCGTTCTCAGATGCAGCGTGACCAAGTCGGGATCCTCAGTTTGGACGACACCCAACACCTTGACGCGGTCGAGGCCTTCCACAGTTTCCCGCGCAAAGTGCAGGCCGATTATTTTCTCCGGCCGCCCCGCCCAGTTCCTCACCTCGGCGGACAACTGGACCCAAAGCGCCTCCGCTTTGGCTTTCGCGGCTCCCTTCAAAACAAAAGAGTCGGCCAGCGCTTCTTCCTCGCCGGACGTCATCGCCGACCAGATGGCAGACTCGAATGCAGCTTCTGGCGTGGCACGTCCGACGTTTTGGTGCTGCGTCAGGGGCAGCATCTCCGCGATCGGACTCCCAAGCAACGCAGTGGCGGCGGGCGGAGTCGCCGCGGCGGGCGGCGGTGTGGCCTTTGTTACCGGTGGAGGAGCGGATGCCCGCACCTCGACTAGGCGGCGACGCTCATCCCGCAACTCACGGCGCAGCCCGGCAACAACCTCCTCGCTTTGCGCCAGCCCAACCGAGGCGTCGCGCGCGATATTTCTTTGCTGCACGGAAAATCCGATGGCCAGTGCCGTCACAATTCCGGTGATTCCTGCGATTGTCTGTGAGACGTTCATAAAGGTGAGAGCGCCGAGTCCGGCCATTCCGCCCGCGGCGAGTTTTCCTCCCAACGCCGCCCCGGTCACGGCCGCCGCCAGTCCCGCCGGCGTCATTGCGCACGCAGACTTGTCGGCGAGGACCAAGGCGAGCACCGCCGAGGATGAGGCCACTCCCCGACGGGCGAGAGTCATCCGGAGTTTGTCGAGGGCGCGCTCCACCCGCTTACGTGCGGTGTCTTCCGTCAGACGAAGGCGCTGACCAATCTCGGTAAACGGCCGCTCCTCGAAGAATCGCAACATGAGTGCGTCACGATCGGTCTCTCCCAGTTCGCTGATCGCCTGGTCGAGTGTAGGGCGAATCGCCTCCCAGTCGGTTTCGGTTTGGTCGTGGAGCATGGGCATGATTTCGGCCTCCTGTTCCCGGCGGCGACGGCGGCGTTCCGTCCGGACAACGTCGATCGCTTCAAAGCGCGCGCTCCGATACAGCCACCCGGTCAGCACGGCGCGTTGCGCGAGCTGCGGAGCCTTCCGCGCCAGATCCGAAAATACGCGCTGCACGACATCCTCCGCCAGATGCGTGTCGCCTCCCACGCCGCGCAGCGCGACGGAGTAAACGAACCCCAGGCGCTGCCGCACCAGTTCGGCGAAGGCTTCTTCCGAACCTTCACGCGCATAGCGCCCCAACAGTTCAATGTCATCCGGCATGTTTCTCCAAGGCCGGCACCGAATCGAGAATCGGACAACTCAATCTGAGATTTGTGGCTCGGCGGGCAGCGAACCGCCACGGGCCCTTGAAGGACGCGCTGCTCCGCGCCCCAACCAAAAAACATGCTCGCTTCACCATACGCCCGGCTGGCAACTCTGAAGTGTGATTCACTCGTTCGTCCTCAGCGAAGGCAAACTGGTCGGCCGCGATCTGGAGCTGGAAGCGCTTCGTCTCGTGCGGGCCGACAAAGGTCTGGTGCTTTGGGTGAATCTCGACAACCCCACCCCGGAGGAAGCGAAGGCGATCCTCGAGGGAGTCTTTGCGTTTCACCCCGTCGCGATCGAGGACTGCCTGACGCCGAGCTCTCTGCCGAAGATCGAAGACTACGATGACTACCTTTTCCTGGTGACGCACGGCGTGGATTTCACCCGCCGGGAAAAGTTTGCGACCACGGAACTCGATTTGTTTTTGGGGAAGGACTATCTCGTCACCTTCCATCGCAGCTCCCTGCGCAGCGTCCAAACCGCCATGGATCGCTGCGTGAAGAACACGGGGGTGATCGCCCGCGGTCCGGACCGTCTCGCCCATCAGGTGTTGGACCTGCTGATCGACAATTATCAACCCGTGATGGATGAGCTGCGCGCCGAGATTGAAGAGATCGAGGCGACCGTGCTGGCGAAAACGGCGGCGAGCTTGATCCCGGATTTGCTCCACGTGCGGAGCGACATCGCGCTGCTGCGGGAAATCGTGCGTCCCCAGCGCGACGTCATCAACCGCCTCGCCCACGGGGATTCCAAAATGATCCGTGGAGTGATGCTCCCGTATTTCCGCGATCTGCGGGACAACCTTCTCCGCATTGAAGGCTCCGCCGCGGGATTCGCGGACCAAATCCTCATCTCCTTCGATCTCTACCTCAGCAAGTCCGACTACGAGGCGAATCAGGGCATCAAAACCCTCACGGCCCTCACCGCCATCACGCTGCCCGTGACCATCATCAGCACGTGGTACGGCATGAATTTTGAACACATGCCCGAGCTGTATTCCCGCTACGGCTACCTCATCTGTTTTATCGTCACCGTCGTTCTCACCTCGATTGTCTGGTGGTGGTGCCGGCGCAAACGCTGGATCTGACCCCGCCCGATCCGCCGCCCGCATGATCAATCTCCTGGTTTACCGCGACACGAAGTTCGTCTCGCCACCGCCTCCGCTCGAAAGCCTTCCCGCCGTGCGGGCGGAGCCGGGCTTGATGTTGTGGGTCGATCTGGTCGATCCCACGCCGGACGAAATCAAACTCGTGCTGGAAACGGCTTTCGCGTTTCACCCGCTCGCCATCGAGGACTGCGTCGCCGACAGCCCGCTGCCGAAACTCGAGGACTACGACGACTACCTTTATCTGGTGATGCATGCGGTGGATTACTCGCAAACCACCCAGTTCACCACGACCGAGCTCGATATCTTCCTCGGGAAAAACTTTCTCGTGACCTTCCATCGCCAGCCGCTGAAGCCGGTCGAGGCCGCGCTCGACCGTTTTCGGCGGGACCCGGCCAAACTCGTTCGCGGACCGGATCGGTTTCTCCACGTCATCCTCGATCTCATCGTGGAAGCTTATCAGCCGGCGCTCGACCACCTGCGCAAAAGCGTCGAGCGCATGGAAGACGGTGCGCTGCGCGACGTCCCGGCCGAGGAGTTGTTCCCCCAGGTGATCACGCTGCGAAAAGAACTCTCCCGTCTCCGTCAGATTGTCGGCCCGCAGCGCGAGGTCGCGCGCGAGCTCGGCGAGGGCAAGAAGCGCTTTATCCGCGCGCTGATCGTGCCTTATCTCCGCGACCTTACCGGCGAACTGCTCCGCATCGAGTCCCAAGCCACGGCTTGGTCGGAGCAGGTCGTTTTGTCGTTTCGCATCTACCTGAACAAATCCGGCTACGAAGCGAACCAAGGCATCCGCGTGCTCACCGGAATCACCGCGCTTACGCTACCCGCAGTGATCGTGGGTGGCTGGTACGGGATGAACTTTGAGAACATGCGTGAACTCCCGGTCTTCTACGGCTATCTCGCCGCGGCGGGCCTCACGCTCGCCGGGACGTTCGGGATGCTGTTATTCATGCGGCAAAAAAAGTGGCTCTAGGGCAGGCCACCAAAGTTCGTCATTCGGAGCGGGGCGAAGCATCCACAGATCGCAGATCTTACCGTATTCCGCCCCCGCGTTCGGGCGGGAAAATGCGGACGTGAACCGGTTCAGCTGCGCAAATGTGGTCGGGGGCCCGCCCCCGCGAATCGAAGCCGGACAGCTGCAGCACCTCATCATCCCAAAGCGGGACATTCGCCCCGGTGATCCGGTAGGGCTCGTGCCACACGCGACCCGTGAACAGCCGGTGGCGACGAACGTCGTGCGAAAACAGTCGGTAGCGTTCCACCAGGAAAAATTCGAGTGTGCCCGGCTCCGCCAAACCGCTCGCACCACTGGCCGTATAACGGAACCGGCTCTCGCGCGCCGCACCGCTGCGTTGCGATCGATAGTCCACCCGCCCATTACCATCGACCTGCGCTCTCATCTTCGCGTGCTCGTAGCGAAGATGAAAAAACGTGCGCGCCAGCTTCACTGCGAACCATTGATTGCAATCAAGGGAGTAAAACCAGACGCCGGGCCTCCCCTGCTCATCGAAAACGTAGGTGCGCAGATTCAGCTCGAGAAAATCTGAGACCCCGGGAATTGCCGGACACCAGGCGGGGCGCACGTCCCGCATAAAAAACGGCACCACGCAGAGTCAGGCCCGGCCATCGAACGTGTCGACCGTCAAACCCGGCGGCAAGGTGCGCTGCACCTCCCCGACATCCCAGCTCCAGTGCAGGAAAAGCAAACGCTCCCAGCGCTGCCGCATCACCACCGGGCCGGCCGGTCGCTGGCGCTCGAGGAGACGCTGGGATTCGGACGGCGCGGAAATCACAGCCGAAAAACATTCCCGAAAAGGCGAAAGGTAAAGCGCCCCGACAATTTCCCTGTCCTCCAATCGAGGAACGTCACCGGAAGTGTGATGCCAAAACTGCGGGCGTGCTGCCTCCATTCGCCGCTTGAGCCAGAGTCCGCGGACCGGAAAACTGAGCCGATGC
>JBDSSU010000258.1:0-3266 GCA_039928635.1 Opitutaceae bacterium
CGAGATGTCGGCGTCGATCAGGCCAACGAGCGTGACATTGGGGAAATCGAGCCCTTTCCCGATCATCTGGGTCCCCACGAGCACATCGATTTTGCCGGTGCGAAACTGCCCGAGGATTTCGCGGAACCGGTTTTTCTTCCCCATTGTATCGGTGTCCATCCGCTCGATGCGCGCGCGGGGCAACACGCGCCGCACTGCCTCCTCCACGCGCTGGGTGCCGAGGCCGCGCCACCGGATTTTCGGAGAACGGCATTTGGGACAAACCAGCGGCGCGGGCCGTTGCGCGCCGCACAAATGGCAGCGGAGGGTTTCATCCGTCCGGTGATACGTCATCGCGATGCTGCAGTGGTCGCACTCCTCGCTGTGCCCACATTCGGTGCAGAGCATCGACGAGGAGTAACCACGCCGGTTGATGAAGAGGATGGTTTGCTCGCGTTTCTCCAGGCGATCCTGCATCGCGCGCACGAGCTTTCCGGAAAGTGCCGGCAGCGTCCGCTGCTTCATCGCCTCGATTTTCATGTCGACGATGTCGATGTGCGGCAACTTGCGCGCGTCGACCCGCTGCGTGAGTTCGAGCAGCCGGTATTTGCCGGATTGGGCGTTGACGAAACTCTCAAGCGAGGGCGTCGCCGAGCCGAGCAGGCAAACCGCACCGTTCAGCTTCGCCCGCATGACCGCGACGTCGCGTCCGTGATAGCGGGGAGTTTCATCCTGTTTGTAAGCCGGCTCGTGTTCCTCATCGACCACGATGAGATTGAGATTCTGCACCGGCGCGAAGATGGCCGAGCGCGCTCCGACCACCACGCGCGCCTCGCCCGTCGCCAGAGCAAGCCAGCCGTCGAGCCGCTCCCCTTCGCTGAGATGACTGTGCCAAACCACGCAACGGTGATCGGGGGCAATGGCCTCGAGCCGCGAGCGCAGCCGCGCCACGGTCTGTGGCGTCAGCGCCACCTCCGGCACGAGGAACACGACGCCACCGCCTGCCTTCAGCGCGGTGTCGATCGCACGCAGGTAAACTTCGGTTTTTCCCGACCCGGTGACACCGTGCAGCAGGGAGACGCCAAATTTTTTGTCGTCGAGACTGCCGGCGATCGCGGACACGGAGGCTTGTTGCTCGGCGTTCAAGGCGTGAGGTTGTGATGCGACCAACTCGCCATGCGCCGCGCCCTCCTCGGAATACGCGATTCGTTCAATCCGCCGCGTGTCCTCCCGGAGTACGCCCCGCTTCACCAACGCCGTGACGACGGCCGCCGAACTGCCGAGGCGCGACAGGACGATCGCCTTTGATTGCGGACGAAACTGCTGCTCGAGAAAACGATAGAGCCGGGCCTGTTGCGGCGCGCGTTTCTCCAGCTTCGCGAACTCATCGGGGGGGATTCGCTGGGCCAGGGAAAGGAGCTTTTCCTCCTTGAGTCCAACTCCTTTCCGAACGGCCGCCGGTATCATGGTCTCGATGATGCTATCCAGGCCGCACGCGTAGTAGCCCGCCATCCACCGCGCGAGTTCGAGCAGATCGGGCGGAAGCGCCGGAAACGGATGCAGCACCTGAACCAACGCTTTTAGTTTCTCCACCGGAAAATTCGCGGGCGGAGCCACCTCGCCAACGATTCCAAGGCGCAGTGCGTTGAGGACGGGAATGCGCACGAGCGAACCCACGCCCACTCCCGAACGCATGCTTTCTGGCACGCGGTAATGGAGAAGTTTATCGAACCCCGCGAGGGGGTGCACGCCGACGATCATCGCGCGAATGACGCGGGTGGCGAAGGATCATGGCAAACCCAAAGACGCCTTTCGACCGGGAGCTCCCGCCCTTCGTCGCTGCACGTGCGGCGGTTCACGCAATCGATGTCAACGTCCTCATCCGCGGGGAGCGCATCCGCCGCCGCACCGCATCGTCACGCGCATCCACCTCCGCCTCCACACGCGCGCCCCCCCTTCGTCTCCCCCTCGCCTCAAGCCCCCGGCGAGTTTGTCACGTAATCGTGCCGAACCCCTCTGCGGCGGCAGCCGGGAGCCCGAGGTTCACGCGGGAAATCTTCGCTCGTTCGCCGGTCCCCCGGTCGCGCGCGGCGTCCGATCCGGGGACTCCATCGTTCGCTTCACGGCTTGTCACCGTCCGCTGGAGCCCTGCAAATAGCGCGTCCGCTTGCTCACCTCGCTCCTCAAACTCACCGGCTGGTTCGTCGCGCACACCCCTGAATTCCTGCTTCGGGCGTTTGCGGCCGGCTTCGGGGCCGCGATCTACTTTCTCCTCCCACGCCGACGGGCACTCGTCCTCTCGAACCTGGACCACGCGTTTCCCGAACGCACTCCCGCGTGGCGGCAAAAAATCGCGCGGGAAAGTTTTCGGCGGCTGGTCGAAACCGCCTTGCTTTCGCTGGCGGCCCCCTCCCTCAGCCCCGCCCGCTATCGGAAAATCGTCAGCGTCTCACCGGGGATGCTGGCCGCCTACGCCGCGCACGAGCGGGATCCGGCCGCGACTTTGATTTGCTCCCCGCACCTCGCCTACTGGGAAGTGCAGACCGCCATGCCGCTTGTCGTGCCCGGCACCTTCCCGGAGTTTGGCGTAATCTTTCGTCCGCTCGACAACCCGGCAGCCGATGCCTTCGTCAAAAAATCGCGCGAGCGCTTCGGGCTGAAACTGCTTTCACGCCGCGAGGGCTTTGCCGAGGCCTTGAAAATCCTCCGCCGCCACGGATTCATCGGGGTGCTCTTCGACCAAAACGCGGGGCTGCAGGGCGCGTTGACCACCCTTTTCGGCCGCGTGTGCTCCACCACGGAACTCCCGGGCTTGATGGCGGAGAAATTCTCCGCGCGCGTCTACGGCATTTTTCCGCGACGACTCGGCTTCTGGCGGGTAGAAATCGGCGCCGAACTCATCGCCAGCACAAGCACGACCGAAGCCGTGACCCTCGCGCTGAACCGCTGGCTGGAAGAGCGGCTGCGCGCCGACGACAACCTCTGCGCCTCGTGGTTGTGGGGACACAATCGCTGGCGAAATCAGGACATCCCCGCGAAACGCCTCCGCCTCGAAGCGAAGCGCGATCTGCTCGCCGCCGATCTTCTTTCGCGCGGGCTCGGCGAGCTCCCCCGCAAAACGCGCGTTTTCATCCGGCTGCCCAACTGGCTCGGCGACGTCGTGATGGTCCTCCCACTCCTTCAGGCAATTCGCGCCTCACGGCCGGACGCCGAGATCACGCTGCTCGCGAAGGAGCCTTTTCTCCCGCTGCTGCAACTCTGGAACGTGGGCGACCAATTAATTCCGC
>JBDSSU010000259.1:0-2951 GCA_039928635.1 Opitutaceae bacterium
GATAGAGGCCGATGATGACCTTGCAGCCGCTGTCCTTCAGATTGAGCGCATGGGCGTGGCCCTGCGAACCGTAGCCGAGGACGGCGAGCGTTTTGTTGGTGAACACGCCGAGATCGGCGTCTTTGTCAGTGTAGACTTTGGCGGGCATGTGAAATTTGGATTGGAGGATTTTTTCGAGTAAAGAAATGCGCGCTCAGCGCCGCAGGGCGAGGCGACCGGTGCGGGCAAGTTCGATGATTCCGAATGGCTCGAGCAACCCGAGAAGGGCGTTCACCTTTTCGTCGTCACCCGTGAGTTCGATGATGAGGTTGTCCGAAGCGAGATTGACGATCTTGGCGCGAAAGATGTCGGCGATCTGCACAATCTCCGAACGGGTTTGCGGGTTGGCGCGCACCTTCACCAGCACCAGTTCGCGAGCGACCGCCTGGCCGTCTTTGAAATCCGTGACCTCGACGACGTTGACGAGTTTGCGCAGCTGCTTGATGCAGAGATCGAGTGAGGCGTCGTCGCCCTTCAGCACCGCCGTGATCCGTGAAAGCGAGAGATCGTGGGTCGGGGCGACGTTGAGGGAATCGATGTTGAAGCCGCGACCGGAAAACATTCCGGACACGCGCGCCAGAACGCCAAATTTATTCTCAACGAGGACCGAGATCGTATGTCGCATGAAAGATTGAAGGGGGAATGGTGGACGCCGAGGGACTCGAACCCCCGACCCTCTCGGTGTAAACGAGATGCTCTAACCAACTGAGCTAGGCGTCCAAGCCGAGGGGCGATGAAAGCGGGCGCGATATGGCGATGACAAGGAATTATTCGGGAGTGGCCAGAGCAGGCGCGGGAATCGTCGAGAGCGGGTGGTCTCCGAAAATCTAGGCCGTCGCGAGGGCTGCCTTCGGCTTGAGCAGACCGTCTCGAGCCATGAACTCTGCGTTCTGCAGCGCGTTCAACGCCGCGCCTTTCCACAGATTGTCCCCGCTTACCCAGAGCGCGAGACCGTTGTCCAGCGCGGTATCTAGGCGGATGCGACCGACCCCGCACTTTACCTGGCGCGAAAAATCGAGCGGTGTGGGATACGCCTGCTTCGAAGGGTCGTCGACCAGCTGGGCGCCGGAGAATCCCGCGATGGCCGCGCGCGCTTCCTCAACGCTCACCGGACGCTCAAACTCAGCATTGATGGCGACCGAGTGTGCTCGGACGACCGCTACGCGCACACAGGTGGAGGAAACTTTGAGGGCCGGCAGTCCCATGATCTTGCGGCTCTCCAGCATCATCTTGGTTTCTTCACCGGTGTAACCATTCGGGCCAAAGGAATCCACCTGGGGGATTACGTTGAACGCGATTTGATAGGGGTAAATTTTATGAACCGGTGCTGAGCCCTTCACATAAGCTTGGACCTGGGCTTCGAGTTCCTCCACCGCATCAACGCCGGTGCCGGAAACGGATTGATAGGTCGCCGCAAAATAGCGCTTGAGCCCGAACTTCACGTGCAACGGCCACAGCGCCATAAGCGCCACCGCGGTCGAACAATTCGGATTCGCAATGATGCCTTTATGCGAACGCAGCCCCTCCGGGTTAATCTCGGGAATCACCAAAGGCACCTCAGGGTCCAGCCGGTACGCCGAGCTTTTGTCGATCACGAGACAGCCTGACTTCACCGCATCCGGAGCCAGCGCCCGGGTAACCGCACCCTCGGTCGCGAAGAAGGCGACATCGATCTCGGTGAACACGCCGACTTTCGCCTCTTCGACCGTGTATTTGCGCCCTGCGCACTCGAGAACCTTGCCGACCGACCGCGCGGAGGCGAAGAGCCGCAGCGTGGCAAATGGGAAGCTTCGGTCGTGCAAAAGTTGCAGCAACTCTTGACCGGCAGCGCCCGTGGCACCGACGATCGCGACTGTGAAGGATGGCGACTTTTCCATAGAATCTCCTTGGGAACTGGTGAACAAAACGTGTTCGCAGCTCGGCATCAAGCCCGCAGACCGGGTCTTGTTCGTGCGCATCGGCACAGCGACCCTGCAATTCTTCCAGCACGGGAAACCCGTGAAAAGCTACGTCGTTTCCACTTCGAAGCGCCCGCCATCCAATGTGAAGCACTCCCTCGGCACTCCGCGTGGACTGCATGAGATCGCCGAACGCATCGGGAGCGGCCAGCCTCCCGGAATCGTTTTCAAGGCCCGCGTCTCCACGGGACAGCATTACTCTGAAGTTTCCGATTCCACGACGAACGACAACCTCATCACCAGCCGCATTCTCTGGCTGCGAGGCCTTGAGAACGGCGTGAACGCCGGAGGTGAGGTCGACACCCACTCCCGCTATATCTACGTCCACGGCACAAACCAGGAGGACCGGCTAGGCGAACCGCTCAGTGCCGGTTGTGTGCTGATGCGGAACCTGGACATCGTTGAACTCTACGAACAAGTCCGGGTAGGCGACCTCGTCCTCATCGTCGACTGACTCCTGTTTCGCATGCGCTGGACGCCCCGAACTCTCGCAGGATTCTTACTGAGCATCCTGCTCCTCGGTCTTTGCGGATGCGGTCAGGGCGGTTCTTTGTCCGGAACCTTCGTGCTGCAGGAAGGGGACATTCTGTTCCAATCGCTGCCGCATAACTCGCTCGTCGATACCATCGAAGGCTCCACGCACTCCCCGTTTTCCCATTGTGGCATTCTGCACCGAAAGGCCAACGGCTGGGTGGTCATCGAAGCAATCGGCCCGGTAAAGGAAACTCCCCTCACCCGCTGGACCGCGCAAGGGCGCTCCCGACGTTATTCGGTCTATCGACTGCGGGAAAATTATCGCTCGCGCATTCCGGCGATGATCTCTGCCGCCCAAAGCTATGAGGGGCGGCCGTACGACATGCGTTATGAACTCGATGACGAAAAGATCTACTGCTCCGAGCTGATCTATAAAGCGTTTCAGCAAGCGTCCGGTGAACAACTCGGAAAACTGCAGCG
>JBDSSU010000260.1:0-4531 GCA_039928635.1 Opitutaceae bacterium
CGCGGGGAAGGGTTCGTCCGCCTCCGTCTCATCGCGAAAGGTGAAGGCGGTAAAAAAGTGAGGTCCGCCAAATGGGGCGTTCACGTCCCCAACGGCAATCGTGCTGGCAACCATGTCGTCGATCCAACGCTGCACAGCCGCAAAGCGCGTCGGTCCGGACGCGGTGTGCGTCGCGGCCACTTCCGCACCGGCGATCGCCGTTTCGATGCTGGGACGCTCCGCGTAGAAATGCGGCTCGCCCGGCTCGAAGATGGACTCAAGCACGGCCAGGGGATCGAGCGCGTCGACTGCCAGAGAAATGCTCACCAGCTTCGCGCGTCCGTCTCGTCGGGCGGCGAGGCGGCACTGCTCCAGAAACGCCCGCAGTGCTTCGGGCGTCGCGTTCGCGGTCGGATCGAGCGGGAGAATCGTCATGCGCAACGGGCCCGTGCTTTCACCCGAGAGCACACGCCGAGTGGTTCCGGTGAGACGCGAGGCAAGACAGGCACACGGTCACGAGCGTGGATCAAACCGGTTTCGCCGCCGGCTTCTCCGCGGGAGCAGGCCGGGGGAAGAGCACCAGCGCCTCGGCCACTTTCGAACCGTTGAGTCGTGCGCCCCACGTGAGCTCATCCCGCCAGTTCGCGCCCGCCGTGTAGCCGAGCACCGCGTTGATTTTCTCCGTGGTGGAAGGCATCACGTGTTGGATCAGTGCGACGCCGAGCCTCAGCGCTTCGGCCATGGTCGCGAGCGCAGTCCGCAAGAGCGCCTGATCTTTCGCGTCGGCGGATTTCCCCAGCTTCCACGGCGCCCGCTTCTCGATATACGCGTTGGTTGCGGTGATAAAAAAGAACGCGCGCTCCAAAGCCGTATGGAACTGAAACCCTTCACAGAGCGGCACGAACTCCTCGCGCGTTTTCTCCCACAGGGAATGCAGTTCCTGCTCGGGCTCCTCGGCGAGTTCGGCGGCCGGCACCACGGCGGCGGCGAAGCGGTTGGTCATGTTCAAGGTGCGGTTCACCAGATTGCCGAGATTGTTCGCGAGTTCGCTGTTGTAGCGGACGAGGAACTGTTCGCGGGTGAAGTCACTGTCCTGCCCGACATTCATTTCACGGATCAGAAAATAGCGAAACGCGTCGACGCCAAATTCGGTCACAAGATCGAGCGGGTTGAGCGCGTTGCCCGTGCTCTTGGACATTTTCGAACCGCTCTGCATCCACCAGCCATGGGCGATAATGCCGCGCGGGAGCGCGAGGCCGGCGGCATGCAGCATGATTGGCCAGTAAACCGCATGCGGCGGCACGAGGATATCTTTGCCGATGACGTGATAGGTGGCCGGCCAGAGACCGGGTTTATCCGCCACCGCCGAGTAGTAATTGATCAGCGCATCGAACCAAACGTAGGTGACGTATTTGTCGTCAAACGGCATCGGGATGCCCCACTCCAGCCGCTCGCGTGGTCGCGAAATACAGAGGTCGTTGAGCGGATCCTTCAGAAATTCGAGCACCTGCTTTTGTCGGTAACGCGGGAAGACGAAGTCCTCGTGCTGGGTGAGAAATTCGACGAGCCACTCCTGATACTGGCGTAGCTTGAAAAAATAATTGTTTTCGATGATCTCCGTGACTTCCCCGAAAATCTCCGGCCATGAACCGTCAGGCAGCCGGTCTTTCTCCTGGAGAAACTGCTCCTGGCGCGTGGAGTAAAAGCCCTTGTACTCCGCCTGGTAGATCTCCCCTTTGTCGAAGAGCTGCTGCAGCACCTGGCGAACCACCCGCTTGTGCCGCTCCTCCGTGGTGCGGATGAAGTCGTCGTTGGAAATATTCAGCTTCGGCAGCAGCGCGCGGAACTCGGCGCTCACCTCATCGGCAAACTGCTGCGGGCCGATGCCTTTCTTTTTCGCGCTTTGCTGCACTTTCTGGCCGTGCTCGTCCACGCCGGTGAGAAACCAGACCTTGTCCCCCATCATTCGACGAAAACGGGCAATCACGTCCGTCAGCACTTTTTCGTAGGCGTGGCCTAAGTGCGGCGAACCATTCACGTAATCGATCGCGGTGGTGATATAGAACGAACTCATGGGCAGAGCCGGCCAAGGAAACGCGCGCGCGATCAAATGTCGAAAGTTTTGACGTACGCGTGCCGTTCAGCAGCTTGACCCGCGTCCCTGCACTCGGGCGCAATGAACTCTCTCACCCGCTTGGTTGGTTTTTCCGTGGTTTTGCTGCTCGTGTTTGTCGTGGCGGCGCTTGCGGCCCAAGGGTGGTTGCACCGGCAAACCAATCTCCTGCGCGGCGAGGTCATCGAGACCCGAAAAGCCCAGCTCGTGGCCGCACTGCAGTTGATGCCCCGCCCGGTCGAGCGATGGGACGACGAGTATCGGCGGGCCCTGGGCACGCTCGTGAATGGGACCCTGACCGTCCATCCCGACGGCGCGGCGCCCCCGCAACGTCCGGCCAGCGGGCCGGCCTCGTTTTACTTCGACCAAAAAATCGGAGAGACCGGCGCCCCCGCGATTGCGAGGTTAACGTTCGCCGCGCCGCCGATGAGCCGGCTGCTTTCCGCGCATCAACGCATTACCGTTGGCTTGTTGTTGTTAGGGGGAGTTCTGGTCGGGGTCGGCGGATTTCTTGCGATACTCTCCCGGCGCCACCCCTCTTCTGATCCGGGAACTCGTTCGCCCTGGCAGGCCACTCGCGCGGAGATGGGCAGCTTGGAACAACTCGCGAAAACTTCCGTGGCGCAGGGTCAGGCCCTCGATCATGAGCGCGTGGGCCGGCGCCGCGCGGAAGAGGATGCCCAGCTGAAAGAAGGGCTGCTGAACCGCTCAATCGAGGAGAGGGTCGGGCTCGGTCGTGATCTGCACGACGGAATCATCCAGTCGCTTTACGCCGTGGGTCTCACGCTGGAGTCCGTGCGAGGACTCGTGAAAACGAATCCGGGGGAAGTTGATTCGCGGCTGCAGCAATGCACCGACGCGCTCAACAACACGATTCGCGAGGTGCGCGCCTATATCACTGGGCTCGCGCCCGACCACCTTCGCCGGGCCAGCTTTACCCAGGCACTGGGAGGATTGCTCAACGACCTCGGGATGAGCCAGGAGATCAATTTCGACATCAAGGTGGATGATGAGGCCGCGGGACTGCTTTCCGCCGAACAGGTCAACGAGTCCCTGCAGATTGCGCGCGAAGCGGTGAGCAACGCCCTCCGCCATGGAGGAGCCTCGTCGATCATGCTGCGTCTTCATAAAAGCGACCGCGAAGTGTGCCTCCTCGTGCAGGACAACGGGACCGGCTTCGATGCCAGCCGCCGCCGTGAGGGCGGACATGGCCTGGGGAACATGGAAGCGCGGGCAGCTCGCGTGGGGGCCCAAACCGTCATTACCAGCCGACCGGGCGAAGGCACTCGCGTCGTCATCACTCTTCCTTTGTTGCAATC
Source organism: Opitutaceae bacterium (assembly GCA_039928635.1). GTDB lineage: Bacteria > Verrucomicrobiota > Verrucomicrobiia > Opitutales > Opitutaceae > DATAKE01. The sequence continues at coordinate 3,412 of JBDSSU010000260.1, forward strand.
GTCCACGCTATGAATCCCCCCCCCTTTCGCCGGATCCGAGTCATGTTGGTGGACGACAGCGAAGTCGTTCGCATGGGCCTGCGCGCGCTGCTCTCCGCTGAAGCCGCCTTGGAGATTGTCGGCGAAGCCAGCTCGGTCGCCACCGCCCTGGAAGTGGCGGGACGCACCAAACCGGAGTTGCTTCTGCTGGACCTTCGTCTGCCGGACGGCAGCGGTTTCGATGCGTGTCGCCAGATCCTCAAGCGGTTGCCGGAGACACGCGTGGTGGTGCTCACCTCCGTCGTTGACGACACCTTGGTCGACGAAGCGATTCGGGCCGGCGCCCATGGCTACCTCCTGAAAGAGATCAACGGCCGCGGTTTGGTGCAGGCGATCTTCGATGTCGCGGCCGGCAAATCCATTCTGGATCCCGCCGTTACCGCGCGAGTGATGCAGCTCGTGAAATCGGGCGGGGGCCGCGACACCCTCGCGGACCTTTCTCCCCAGGAAAAGCGGGTGCTGGCTTTGATCGCCGAAGGAAAGACCAACAAGGAAGTCGGGAATGATCTCGGTCTGAGCGAGAAGACGGTGAAAAATTACCTGAGCAATGTCTTCGAAAAGCTGCATATCTCCCGTCGCTCGCAAGCGGCCGCGATCTATGCGCAACGCGCGTCCACCGACAGGGCGACCCGCGGTTAACCTCGCGTCACGAGCGAAGTCCGGCCCAAGGGGACGTCTTCAAATTACCTGCCTTTCTGAGCGAATCCAAGAGCAGCGTACACTGAAAGGAGACGTACATGCGGATTCTGCGCTGCTGACGAACGCGAATGCAGCCGTTGGCGGAGCTTCTTCTCTGAGTGGCACGGGCATCTTGCCCGTGGGTTCGTCATCCACCGGCTCACGTTATATCACGCCAATTTCAGCTTCGAGACCAAGGCGAGCCAGGCGCGACCGCGGTGGCTGATCTGATTTTTCTCGTCCTCGGTGAGCTCTGCGTAAGTTCGGTCGTAGCCGGTCGGGACGAAAAGCGGATCGTAACCGAAGCCACTCCCGCCACGGGGTGATCGAAGCAGCCGACCTTCAACGCGGCCCTCCGCCACGAATTCCCGGCCTGCGGCCGTGATCACAAAAAGCACGCAGA
>JBDSSU010000261.1:0-2841 GCA_039928635.1 Opitutaceae bacterium
TGCATTTTCTCTGGACACATTTTCTGCAGCTTGCTTTCGGTGAAGCCGACTTTGGCTACCGGGTGAATCCGGTTCACCAGCGCCACGAATTCCGTCTCATTCGGAATCAGCACGTCGACGAGCCGCAGCACGCCCGGCTCGAAGTCGGCGCGCATGGGCGCGGGATTAAGCACCGTCAGGGCGCCGGCTTTGCGGGCGACACGAAAAACGTGCGCGTTGATCGTGAGATTAGCCTCGTGCTGACAGACCACGATTTTTGCGCCGCGGATCAGCGCCGGATCGATCTCCCGCGGCTGCAGGTGGGCGCTGGCACCGAGCGCGACCACGATTTCGTTTTGACCCTGTTCATTCACGAGGATCGCGGCGGTGCCAGTGGCATGCTTGGGCATCGCGATGAAGCGTGAGCCGATCCGCTCCGCCTGATAAAACCGTTTCGCGCCCTCGGCGAAGACGTCGCGCCCGACCGCGCCGATGAAAAGCGTCGCGGCGCCGGCGCGGCCAGCGGCCACGGCTTGGTTCGAGCCTTTCCCGCCTGGCCCGGTAACAAAGGTGCCGATCACCGTCTCGCCGGCCTGGGGAAATTCCGTGCATTTCCAAGTGAGATCCTGCACGAAACTGCCGACGACGACGACTTGGGGTTTCATGCGCGCGAGAGTAGGCGCGGCCGAAGTCCTGACAAGCGCCGCTCATCCCAGCGGGGCCCCGCTCATCCCGAAACGAATGCAGCCAGGCGCGGACGCGGTATGATGCGGGCATGAATTCCCCTTCAGGCGCGAAGGCGCAGCGTTGTTCTTTTTCCTGAACAGCTCTTGATGCTCGCCGAAATGGAAACCGCTGCTGCCAGCCAGATCACGGTCGTGTCGGAGGACACGGTGCGGCGTGAGCGCGCGAAGGAGCGTCTCTACGTCGCCTTTCAATCGTGCGGGTGGCTCTTTTTCCTGGGGATGCAGCTCACGTTTTCGCTGGTGCTCATCCCGGGGGAGATCTCGAGGGACGAGAGAGTTTTCAGCACCGCCGTCTCGGTGTTCGTCCTCCTGCTCGCCTGGTTGATCACCCATGAGACACGGCGGCTCACGAAGCGGTGGAGTTGGAAGGAGCTGGGGTGGCGCGCGATTCTCCCGCGCATTTTCGGGATGAGCACGGTGCAGTCCTCGCTCTGGGTCGCGATCGTCTTCGGCTACATCTACGGACTCCTGCAAATTCCCTGGACCGGAAAGGTGTCCCTTTCCCTGCTCATCTTGATCAACTGGATCTACGGCGTGATCATTTTCTCCGTCTGGTTGTGCCTGTATTTTTTCTACCATCTCTTCGACCGCTTCAACCGCTCCGAGCTGGAGCGCGCGCAACTGGCCGCCGCCGTCAAGGAAGCGGAACTTCGCTCGCTGAAATCCCAGATCAATCCGCATTTCATCTTCAACTCCCTCAACTCGCTCCGTGCGCTGATCGATGAGGATCCGGCTCGCGCGCGACAGTCCGTCACGCAGCTGGCGAACCTGCTGCGGTATTCTCTGCAAAGCAGCCAGCTCGAGACCGTGCCTTTTGAAGACGAACTCCGGGTGGTGAACGACTATCTGGCTCTGGAACAGGTGCGTCACGAGGAGCGCTTGCGCGTGCGCCTCGATGTCGCGCCGGAAACCCTTCTCCTGCCGATTCCCCCCATGTTGCTGCAAACCCTCGTGGAGAACGCGGTGAAGTATGGCATTTCCACGCGGAGCGACGGCGGCGAGATTTCCATCATTGCCCGCCGGGAAGCGGGAGCGCTGCGACTGCAGGTCGTGAACCCGGGTTCGCTTCCCGCTTCGATCCCCAGTCGGCGCACCAACACCTCGACGGGGATGGGTCTGAGAAACGCGGGGGAGCGGCTGCGCCTGCTCTTCGGAGAACGCGCCTCCTTGAACCTCCGGCCGGGGGCGCTTGACCGCGTGATCGCGGAAGCGGTCATTCCTCTCCCGTCAGTATGAAAGCACTGCTGATCGACGACGAACGACTCGCGCGCAACGAACTGCGCCGGCTGCTCGGCGGTTTCCCCGAGATCGCGGTGATCGGTGAGGCGGCCAATGCGAAACAGGCGCGGGAACAGCTCGCCGCGCTGCAACCCGAGCTGCTTTTCCTCGACGTGCAAATGCCCGGTGAGACCGGGATGGAGCTGCTGGAATCGCTCGAACCACCTGCTCCCCACGTGATCTTCACGACGGCTTACGACGAATTTGCGGTCAGGGCCTTCGAACTCAACGCGCTGGATTATCTGCTCAAACCGGTCGACCCGGCCCGGCTCGCCGCGGCCGTGGAGAAGCTGCGCGCCAAATTACCCGTGAACGCGGCGGGTGACATTTCGCGAGGCGCGGCGCCCCGCGAGCGGCTTGCGGCCGAAGACAAAGTTTTCGTGCGCGAAGGAGACCGCTGCTGGTTTGTCGAAGTGAAGGCGATCCGCCTCCTGGAGAGCGAAGGCAACTACACCCGCGTGCATTTCGACCAGGCGCAGCCGCAGCTTTTCCGCTCATTGAACGCGATGGAGGAGCGGCTGGACTCGAAATATTTCTTCCGCGCGAACCGCCGCCAGATCATCAATCTCGCGTGGATCGACACGATCGAGCCTTGGTTCAGCGGCGGCTTGCTCGTGCATCTGAAGGGTGGTGCGAAAGTCGAACTCAGCCGGCGACAAGCCCAGGATTTCCGCGACAAGATGAGCCTGTGAAGAAAGCGATATTTTTTGTCATTCTGACACGGGAAGGAATCAGAAACTTCCGTGGAGCGGCAATGAACTACCCAATCCTCGGATTTTGTCTTGCGAAGGAGGTGAAGGAGACGAAGGCATTACTTCGTTTCCTTTGCTTCCTTCGC
>JBDSSU010000262.1:0-9631 GCA_039928635.1 Opitutaceae bacterium
GTTTGGGCAAGATCCGCCGCGATGACATTCAGCTCCGCCAGCGCTTGGGCGGACGTGACGCGAGGTGCCAGGCGGCCGATCAGAGCGAGAAAATTGCCGCCGCGGTTCAGCCGGGTTTCCTCGTCGAAAGCAAGCGGGGTCCAGCCGGCGACCTGTCCCCAAAGCAGTCGGTCTTCGAAACCGGCCGGCATCACGCCAACGACCGTTACCGCCTCACCGTCCAGCCGGATGGGTTGCCCGAGCACCGCCGGGTCGGCGGCAAACCGCTGCCTCCAGATTGAGTCACTCAACACGATGACCTTCTCACGTCCCAAGTGATCATCTTCGGCCGTGATGAAGCGTCCCAGCGCGGGCTGGACACCAAGTGCCGCAAAAAACTTTCCCGAAACCCGCAGGCCTCGCAACTGTTCGACGGGCCCGCCGGGTGGAGCGTAGTTGTGGCCCACCGGAGTGAACGCCGCGAGCTGGCTGAACGATTTCACCCGGGCCTCCAGATCAACGAAATTGGCCGGCGAGTGCGGCCCGGTTTGAAACGTCGGCGAAGTCCGAAACACCCGGATGAGCGAGTCCGACTCCGGATACGGCGGCGAATGAAGGAGCAGCGAATTCAGCAGGCTGAACATCGACGTGTTCGCCCCGATCCCGAGCGCCAGGGTGATCAGGGCGATCGCCGTGAAGCCGCGCTCCTTCGCGAGCAACCGCGTCGCATGGCGGAGGTCGCGGAAAAACGGTTCCAGCCACCGCCCGCTGCGCTCGTGGCGAGCGACTTCCTTGAGTTGATCCACCCCGCCAAACTGCCGCTGCGCCGCATAGCGCGCCTCGTCGGGTGACATGCCCGCCGCCAAGTTCGCCTGCGTGCGCCGCTCCAAGTGCCCGCGCATCTCCTCCGCCATCTCGGCGTCGAGGGTCTTGCGGCGGAAGAACGAGTGTAGTTTGGAAGAGAAATTCATGGCAGTCAGCGGTGAACCGGTTGCATGCCTACTCGGCGCGCAGCGCGATGAGCGGATCGACTTTGGTGGCGCGGCGGGCAGGGATGAAACTTGCGAGGAGCGCGGCGGCGCTGAGGAGGAAGATGCTGGTGCCGAGGGCCACGGGATCGGAGGGGCTCACTTGATAAAGCATCTTGGCGAGGATTTTTCCGGCGCCCAAGGCGAGCAGACTGCCGGCGAGCGTGGCCACGAGGATTTGCAGCGCGCCTTGCTTGAGCAGCAGGGCAAACACGTCGCGCGGTTGCGCGCCGATCGCCATGCGGATGCCGATCTCGCGCGTGCGGCGGGCCACCGCGTAGGCTTTCACGCCGTAAACGCCGACGACGGCGAGCACGAGCGCGATGGCGCCGAAGAGGCCGAAGAGCGTGGCGCCGAGCCGCGCGAGCCAGACCGTGAAGTCCTTTTCGATCAGGCTGGCGAAGGTCGCGACGTTCACCACGGGGAGTTTGGGGTCGAGGGTCCGCAGCATCGTGCGCAGCGATGCGACCGACAGCGTCGATCCCGCCGCCGGATGTACGACGAGAAATGCGCGGCCGTCGTGTCCCGAGGCGTAGGGCGAGAAGACGCGGTAGGGCACGTTGGGCCGGCGGTTGCTCTGGCGGTGCGGGGCGCAGAGGCCGACGATTTCCCGGACCATCGAGCCGATCTGGATGCGCTGGCCGATGAGTTCGCCCGTGGGGAACAGTTTGCGGCCAAGCGCCTCGTCCACGATTGCGACTGGCGCGGCGGGATCGCGGGTCTCGGCGGCGGTGAAGTCCCTGCCGCGGACGAGTCGGATGCCCGTCGCGTCGAAGTAAGCGGATGTGATCGCAGCGTGAGTGACGGAGAAGCTGCGCGCCGGATCGGTCACGCCTTCGGGCCGGACGCCGCCGCCTTCGCTGCGGGTGCTGTAGGGCACGAACGTCGCGGCGGCCACGGCTTGGACGCCCGGCTGTCCGGCCAGGCGCTCGATGGCGGAGAGCAGGGATTGCGCAGAGTCGCCGCGCGTGAGGTCGGCCAGCGCGTAGTCGAGGTCGGCCACGAGCGCGCCGGCCGGGTCGAAGCCCGGGTGGACTTTTCCCACCTGGAGTGCCCCGCGAAAGAAAAGGCCCGCGCTAAAGAGCAGCGCGAGCGACAGGGCAATCTGTCCCATGACCAGGCAGTGGCTGAGCGAGAAGAAACGGTGCGCCCGGCCGGTGCCGGTCGGCTCGCCGCCCTGTTGCTTGAGGTGGTGAACGAGGTCGGTGCGCGAAGCCTTGAGGGCCGGCCCGAGCGAGAAGAAAAGCGTGGCACCGAGGCAGAGCAGAAACGTGGCACCGAGCACGCGGGCATCGGGCCGCACCTCGAGCACGAGCGTCTCACCGGCGTTGGCGAAAAGCGTGCGCAGGGATTGCAGGAGGAATTCGTTGCCCCACATCCCAACGATCAGCCCGACCGCGCCGCCGGCGCAGGCGAGCACCAGGCCCTCGGCAACGAGCTGGCGGACGATGCGCCAGCGATCGGCCCCGAGCGCGAGCCGCAGCGCGATTTCCTTCGCGCGATGGGCGCCCCGGGCGAGCAGCATGTTCGCGAGATTGAGGCAGCCGATCAGCAGCACGCAGATCGACATGCTGAAAACCCCGATGGCCAGCGGCACGGCGGAATCTCCGCCACTCGGCTGCGTGCTGATACTGCTGCGCGACGGCGGCTCCGCCTGCAGCTCGCGCGCGCCTTCGCCGGCCTCGGCCTGAATCGCGGTCAGGCTCTGCGCGAGCGCGGGCAGACGGGCGGGAAGCGAGCCGCGCGTCACGCCCGGCGCGAGCCGCGCGGTCATGATAAGCCGGTAGGTGCGCGGCGAGGAGAGGTCGGTCCGCGAGCCGGCGCTGAACTCGCCGAGCATGCCGAGCGGCACCCACAACTCGGTGCGGCCGAAGACGAGCACGCCGTTGAAGTGCTCGGGCGCGACGCCGATCACGGTGTAAGTCTTGCCATTGACGCGCAGGACGCTGCCCACGAAGTCGGACCGGCCACCCTGCCGTTGCCAGAGCGCATGGCTCGTGACGATCACCGGGCTGGTGGCGTTAGGCCGGCACTCCTCGGCCGTGTAGAACCGTCCGATCGCGGGCTGCGTGGCCCCGAGCAGGGCGAAGTAGTTTTCGGAGGTGAGAAATGCCTGGACCTTCCGAACACCGTCCGAGCTGTCGAGACCGGCGGAGGTCATCACGCTGGCGGCGACATCGGCGAACGTGTCCTTCGCCTCGCGCAACGCGAGATACTCGGCGTGCGAGAAGTGGCGGAAATCGCGCGCGGCACCCTGGCGGCCGTTGAAGAGCGTCACGAGTTCCTCCGGTCGGAGCGAGACGGCGGGTCGGAGCACCACCGCATCGACGAGGGCGAAGACGGCGGAGTTCACGCCGAGGGCGAGCGCGAGCGTGAGGACGGCGACGGCGGTGAAGCCAGGGGATTTTGCGAGCTGGCGCGCCGAGAACTTTAGGTCGCGGATCAACTCCTCCAGCCGAATCCACCCGCGATCCTCGCGCGCGATCTCCTTGATCTGATCGACGCCGCCGAAGCTCCGCTGCGCCGCGTAGCGTGCTTCGTCGGGCGACATGCCCGCGGCGAGATTCGCCTGCGTGCGCAGTTCCAGATGCTGCCGCATCTCCTCGGCCATCTCGGCGTCGAGTTTCTTTCGGTGGAATAAAGCGCGGAACTTCATGAGGTGGGAAAATTGGGATTGGACTTGGGGACGAACGAGCTACGTTTCGGCCGATGAAATCGCTGAATGTCGAACTGCCCGATCAGCTCGCGGCTGACGTTGCGCGGATGGTTCGCGATGGTTGGTTTCAATCCGAACATGACTTGGTGCGCGTCGCTCTCGCGGAATTTTTGCGGACGCGGCAGGTTGAGCTTCAAGAGCGGTTTCATCGCGAAGACATCGCCTGGGCGGTGGCCGAGGCTCCGCCAAAAAGCCCGTGATGCGCTGGGTCGCGGACACCGGCCCGGTGCTGCATCTCGCCGAAGCGAAAGCGCTCCAGTTGCTCGCGCTCCTCGGGGAAGTCGCGATTCCACCGGCGGTGGAGCAAGAACTTTCGCGTCGGCAAAGTCTGCTGGGACTACCCGCGGCCCTTCGAGTCGTTCCCCTCGAACCTCCCTATCGAACCGAAGCGATGGACTGGTGCAGTGCGGGATTGGTCGACCGCGGCGAAGCTCAAGCGATCGCGCTGACGCGGCAGCTCGCCGCTGACGTGTTTGTGACTGACGACGCAGCGGCGCGACTGCTGGCAACGACCCTCGGGTTGCAAGCACGTGGTTCCCTTGGGATCGTCCCTTGGCGCGCCGGCCAACGCCGGATTGGCCCCGCTGAGGCCACCCAACATCTCGAAAGCCTCTTCCGCAGTTCGCTCTGGGTGTCGCCGCGCATAAGGGAAGAAGCGCGAGCAGCTCTGAAAAAAACAGCCTCCTGATCAGGTCCTCCGCCGACATCCCCGCGGCGAGTTTCGCCTGCGTGCGCCGCTCGAAATGCTGCCGCATCTCCTCGGCCATCTCGGCATCCAAACGACGCCGACCGAAGAGCGCGCGCAATCGGGCGAGCAGAGAAAGTAGCGGGTGGAACGACATCGAATCGCGAGCGGGCGCTATTTCACCGGAGCGCCGCGGTCGTGTTTGAGTTCAGCACCTTCAGTCGCGATCGAGATAACTGCATCCTTCAGATCGAAAGTGTAGCGCTGAAGCACGCGGGCTTGCTTGAAATCCAGAAGGTAGAGGTATGAGCGACGCACCGCGTCGTCGTTTCGGCCCACGAGGAAAGCCGCCCCAAGTTCGCCGAGCTGCTGCATCTCGGCTTGGACCTGTTTTTGCGCAGGATGAATTCGCACCCAGAATTCCGGCACGTAATCCTGCGCTCGCATCGTGCCGTCCGCTGCATCGCGAATCAGCCGCGTGACGCGCTGCGCGATGGCCGGCTCCTGCTCCGCGAGCGGCTTGAATTTATCGAGGTAGAATCTCACCTGGTTTTGCTGCAGAGGGATCGGCCGCTGACCGATCTGGTCCCGAATCGTCGCGAGATCGTAGGCGTGCCCGCCTTTCGCCAGCTCCGCCATGAGATCGAGCGACACCGATTCGTCGCGACCCGGACTGGGAAACAGCACGATCCCTCCTGTCTTCAAATCGAAAGCGTTGGAGTATCTCGTCGGCGTCGCGCCGGATTGCAGGCAGGCGTTGAGAATCGCGACGCCGTTCGAAACCGTGGGCTCCGGCCGTGGCGCGAGTCGCCGGGCGAGAGTATCCCAGCCGTACCCAAACCCCCGGCTATCGTTCGCGCGCTCCACCTTCAAACGTCCAGCTGCCGCCCCGATGATCGCGGAGGCACCGGAACGATCGGCCACCATGATACGGCCCCGCGCGAAACCCGGCTCCCAACAGGCACGGAAAAAAGTGATGGCCTCGTCCACGGTCGTGCAGGTTTCCAACATTCGCTGGGCGGGATTTCCGCGCACCGATTTCATGGCCGGCTCGCGTTCCCACTTTTCCATCCCGCCCGCGACCCAGTCGAACGCGAGCCCGGCGGAGTTGAGTCCGCCCTGCGCCCAGCCGTCGTCGAAACCCAGATAAGCGCAGCCCAGATAATCCGTGCCCGCAGGCACGAACCACAGGCGAGTCGCCGGGTTCGACCAGTCCTCGTTGTTGAAAAACAAGGCCCGCTTCGCATCGGTCAGGACAAAAATGGTGCAGGCGCGGCCCGGACTCCCAGTGAGAACAAGCAGGGCAAGAGCCACAGAGCGGAGGTGCATAATCAGGATGATCGTTTGGTTTGCCTGACGTGGATGGAGAATGAGGTTTTGGAAAACATGGCTACTCGCTCCGCAGCGCCACCATCGGATCAACCCTCGCCGCGCGCCGCGCCGGCCACCAGCAGGCGAATCCTGCCACCGCACTGAGCACCGCCACCGCCGCCCCGAGTGCGAGCGGGTCGAGCAGGGGCACATTGAAGACCCGGCTCTGTACAATCTGCGCCAGCGCGATACTGCCGCCGACGCCCACCACCACTCCGATCGACAGCAGGCGCGCGCCGGCGCCCAACACGAGACGAAGAATATCCCCCGCCGCCGCGCCCAACGCCAAGCGCACGCCAAATTCCCGCGTGCGCTGCGCCACGTGATACGACAGCACGCTGTAAATCCCCGCCGCCGCCAGCGCCAGCGCGATGCCGGCGAACGCCGTGAACAACGCCAGGTTGAAGCGCGATTGGGCTTCGTTTTCCGCGAGCAGCGTGTCGATCACCCGCGGCGCCAGCATCGGAATCTGGCTGTCCATCGCCCGCAACTCCCTCCGCACCGCACTCACGATCCCGCCCGGCTCGCCGTGGGTGCGCACGAGAAACGAACGATCCACCGGACCCCGCAGCGTGTAAGGCACCAGCACGCTCGGCGGCGTCGCGCGGCGTTTATCCCGCGCCCGCATGTCGGCGAAGATGCCGACGACGATCACCTCTTTCACCGCGCCCCTCGCGGCAAGGTTCGTCGCCCCGCCGCCGATCAGGGAATCGATTGAGATCACGCGCCCGAGCGGACTCACCCCATCGGTCCACAGCTTGGCCGCGCTTTCGTTAATGATCGCGACGCGGGCGCCCAGGGCGACGTCCTGCCCGGTGAGATCGCGCCCCTCACGAAGCGTGACCCCCAGCGCAGTCAGATAATCCGAATCGACGTAGTTGAGCGTTACCCCATCGGGGATCTTCGGCTGGCCGGCGATGGTTACGCCCGACCCCGCCTCAAATCCCGGCAACGCCCCCAAGGTCACCTTGCTCACGCCCGTCATCGCCCGCAGTCGCTCGATAAAATCGCGAGCGAATCCGTTTCTCTGCTCCAGCGTCGGGTAACGCGTGGGCACGAGCGGGGTGCGAAACTGAATCAAACGCTCCGAGCGAAACCCGCGGTCGATCCGCTGGAGTTCCACAAAACCGCGGATCGTGAGGCTCGCCCCCACGAGCAACACGATCGACAGCGCCACCTCGACGAACACGAGAAGATTGCGCGTCCGCGTCGCCGCCACGCCCACTCCCGCACCGTGGGCTCCGTCCTTGAGCGCGTCGGTCAAATCAGGCCGCGTGGATTGCAGCGCCGGCGCGAGGCCGAACAACACGCCCGTCAGAACCGAAACGCCGGCGGAAAACAGCAGCACCCATCCGTTCATCGTCACCCGCGCCTCGTTCGGCAGGTAGAGCGCCGGCATCAACGCCACGATGAGCTGCGTCAATCCCAGCGCCAGCAACACACCGAGCACGCCACCCGCCAGGGACATCCCCACGCTCTCCGTGAGCAACTGCCGCACGAGCCGGCCGCGACTCGCGCCGATGGCCAGCCGCACGGCGAGTTCACGGCTGCGCGTCCGACCACGCGCGAGCTGGAGGTTCGCGACGTTCACGCAGGCGATGAGCAACAGGAAGCCGACCGCATAGAGCAGCAGGCGCAGGCTGTCCCTCATTTCGCCGCTCGCCGAACTGACCGCCAGGTAGTTTTTGAAAACGGCCGAAAATCCGTCTTTCAGAAATCCCACCGGGGCTGTCTTCAACCGTTCGTGCACCAGGCTGAGGAGCTGTTGACTCGCAACTTCGGGAGTCGTGCCGGGATGAAACCGCACGATGGGCCTCACGCCGCGCTGCGAATCCGTGAGCGGCAGCGGCAGCCAGAGCCCGTCGCTCGTATACCAGCCAAAGCGCGGCGGCATCACGCCGATGATCGCATGCGGCTGTTCGTTGAGGATCAGCGTGCGACCGATCACGCCACGATCGCCCTGAAAGAGCCGCTGCCAAAGCTTGAAACTCAGCACGCACACCGGCTCCGGCTCGCCGTTGGCCTTGAAATCCGCCGGCGCCAAGCCGCGGCCGAGCACCGGCGCCACGCCGAGAAAGCCAAATGCCGTTCCCGAAACGCCCGGTGCGGCAATGATCTCCCGCTGGTCGTCGAGCGAGAGTGTGGCGGTGGCATAAGCCGTGGCCATCGACGCGGCCACCGCTGGCAGCTTGTTCATCTCCAAAAAGTCGCCCGCGCGCCATCCCACGGGCCGCCCCGTTTTCGTGTCGGTCATTTCCGGTGCCCAAATCTCGTTCGACTCCTCGTAAGGATACGGATCGAGCAACACCCCATAAACGACGCTGAACATCGCCGTGCTCACTCCGATCCCGAGGGCGAGTGTCAGCACCGCGACCGCCGTAAACGTCCGCGCCTTTCCCACCCCGCGCACCGCGAACCGGAGATCCTGCCCGAACTGTTCCAGCCATAGCCAACCGCGCTGCTCGCGGGCGATTTCCTTGAGTTGATCCACACCGCCGAAGCTCCGCTGCGCCGCGTAGCGCGCCTCGTCCGGCGACATGCCGGCGGCGAGGTTCGCCTGCGTGCGCCGCTCCAGATGCTCCCGCATCTCCTCGGCCATCTCGGCATCGAGTTTCTTTTTTCCCAGCAACGCACGGAGTTTTCGCAGAAGGTTCATCGTTTGATTCGCTCGTTCATTCGGTTCGCAGTGCCACCATCGGATCGACCCGCGAGGCCCGCCGCGCCGGGAGGTAACAGGCCAACGCCCCGATCATCGCGAGCAGCGCAGCCACGACGGCAAATGTCGTCGGGTCGAGGGGGGAGATTTCAAACAGCATCGCCTGCAAAAATCGCGTGAGCCCAAGCGCCGCACCAATTCCCACCACCAGCCCGATTCCGGTCAGCGCCAGTCCGCTGCGGGTCACAAGGCCGACGATGTCACCGGTCGCTCCGCCGAGGGCGATCCGCACGCCAATCTCCTGCGTGCGCTGCGTCACAGCATAAGACATCACGCCGTAAAGTCCGATTGCCGCTAGCATGAGAGCGACACCGGCAAAGCCCGTCATCAGCCCCAGACAGAAACGCGGCACGGCGAGGGTCTGCCGCATCAACATTTCGGCCGACGACAGGCTCACGATGGGAAGCCGCGAATCGAGCGCGTGGACTTCGCTGCGAATCTCTTGGTCCAGACTGCGCTGCTCTCCCGCGGTGCGGATAATCACCGTCGCATACGCGAAATATCCCTGCTGCCGCATCGATTGGTAAAATTCGAGATCGCCGGACTCATCGCTCAACCCCCGCGCTCTCACGTCTCCGGCCACGCCGACGACGGTCATCCATGGCTGGCGCGGACTGAAACGGATGCGTTGTCCAATCGGATCGGCACTCCCCCAAAAACGGAATGCCATCCGGTCGTTAACGATGATGGAAGAAGGCGCGCCGGGAACATCCTGGGCATCGAAGTTACGCCCCCGGATCAGCGGGATTTTCATCACCCGGAAATAGTCGTCGCCGATCGTGTTGTAGGGCAGAAACTCGGTTGGTCCGAGTTTCAGCGGAGATTTCCCTTCGGCCTCGCCTTCCGGGCTGATTATCACACTCGAGCCGCTGGGAGGCAGCCCGCCCGCCAGCGCCACTTCCACCACCCCCGGCAATCCGGCCACGCGCTCCCGCAAGCGCTCATAGAAATCCTGCCGCTGGACCGCTGACCCGTAACGTTGCGCCGGCAGACTCAGGCTGAGCGCGGTGAGATTCTTGATCTCGAAACCGGGCGAGACGGCGTTGAGCCGGACGAAACCACGCAGCAGCAAACCCGCTCCGACCAACAACACGAAGGCTAGCGCAGTCTGCGCGACGACGAAGCCCTGCTGCCAT
>JBDSSU010000263.1:0-9677 GCA_039928635.1 Opitutaceae bacterium
GGAGGCGCGCATGCTCGACTACGAAGTTACGATCAAGGCGCTGCCCGACACTCCGCTCATCATGGGCGACAACAAAGACGGCACCATGTCGATCCGCGTCGCGCAATGGATGACGATGCCGCACAAAATGGGTGGCAAGGATATCGAGGGTCACGGCCGCATCGTGACGGCGAAAGGGGACCGGGATGCCGCGGCTTGGGGCACGCGCGCGGATTGGTGCGACTACTTCGCCGAGTACAAGGGAAAGACCTACGGCGTCGCGATCTTCGACCACCCGCAGAATCTCCGGCACCCCACGTGGTGGATGGCCCGCGACTACGGCCTCTTCACCGCAAATCCGTTCGGCCAAAAAGATTTCGAGGTCGCCGCGAAACACCCGCCCGGCAAAGGCGATCACACCATCCCCGCGGGCGGAACGCTCACGCTGCGCTATCGTTTCTACTTCCACATGGGTGACGAGAAAGCCGGCAAGGTGGCGGAGCGTTACGCCGACTACGCCGCCGGGCGTTAACGAAAACCTTCCGATCCACCCGCCATGTCATCGCTGACGCGTCGCACTTTTCTCAAAACCGCCGCGATGGCGACCACGGGTATGGCCTTCACCGCGCGCTCCTGGTCGCAGGTCGCCGGCGCGAATGGCGACATCCGCCTGGCAATCGCGGGACTGAATGGAAGAGGCAGGGAACTCGCCGCCAACTTCCGCGCGCTGAAAGGCGTACGCGTGGTCGCGCTCTGCGACGTGGACATCGCCGTGCTCAGCCGCGAGATGGCAGCAGCGCGCGCCGCCGGCACGAATCCAGACGCGGTCGTTGACTACCGCGACCTGCTCCCGCGCAGGGACGTCGATGCGATCGCGATCGCCACGCCCAATCATCTCCACGCACTTCAAGCTGTGTGGGCCATGCAGGCTGGCAAGGACGTTCTCCTCGAGAAACCGGTGTCCCATAATCTGTGGGAAGGCCCGCAAATCATCGCGGCCGCGAAGCAGCACGGGCGCATTGTCCAGGTCTTCACCCAAAACCGTTCGAGCACGGCCATCGCCGAGGCGATCGCGTGGATGAACGCGGGCCATCTCGGCAAGGTCACGCTCGTGCGAGGCATCGTCTACAAACGCCGCCTGTCGATCGGAAAACTCGCCGCGCCGGTCCAGCCTCCCGCGACCGTGAACTACGATATGTTCCAAGGTCCCGCGCCACTCGTGCCCCTGCGCCGCACCAACTTTCACTACGACTGGCATTGGCAGTGGGAAACGGGCAACGGCGACATGGTCGCGCAGGGGAATCACCAACTCGATGTCGGCCGCCGGCTGCTGGGCGATCCCGATCATCCGGCGCGCGTGTTCACGATCGGCGGACGCGTCGGCTACGAGGACGACGGTGAAACGCCCAACACGTTTCTCGTCCATTACGATTATCCCACGCCCTTCATTTTCGAGGTCCGCGGTCTGCCCGCAAAACCCGACGACCTGAGCGGCAACGCTGCGGGAAAAGGCGGTCTCGGGAGCGCCGGGCAACTGGCTGCGAGCATGGACAAGTTCCTTGGCCTGAACGTCGGCAACGTCGCGCATTGCGAAGGCGGCTACCTCGCGATCCCCGCCGCCAATTATTCCCTCGCCCAAGCCTTCGACCGCGATGGGAAGCTCGTGAAAGAATTCCGCGGCTTCGGCAATCACCACACCAACTTTCTCGATGCGATGCGGAGTCGCAAAGAGTCCGACCTCGCCGCGCCCTTGCTGCAAGGCCACCGCTCAAGTGCGCTCGTGCACCTCGCCAATATCTCCCATCGCATCGGGCGCCAGCTTCGCGCCGGCGAGATCGCCGAGCAGGTCAAAGGCCGCAGTCAGCTCGCGGAGCCGTTCGCGCGTTGCACCGCGCACCTCGCGGCCAATCAGATCGATCTCGCGAAAACGCCCCTCGTGCTGGGCGCGCCGCTGACCTTTGACGCGGCCACCGAAAAGTTCACCGGCGAAAACAGCGTCACCGCCAATCCACTACGCACGCGCGAATACCGCTCGCCTTGGATCGTACCGCAACTGGCCTGATCGCCTCCCCGAGGCGCCGGGCAGTATCTGCAATCCGGGTCGATTGAGATCTCGCGCACACGGAAGTTGGATTGACAGGGCACCGCCCTAGTCCTTTTCGTTCCAGCACCCTGCAGTCACCTCCCCACCAGACTGATTCGCAACCCCGCGAAAGTTCAGGTCATGACGGTATTTACCGTCCCAACTATGCCCACCTCAAACCCCACGGCGTCCTGTTTAATCCGCCACCTCGCGACGATGCTCGGCATCCTTGCTGCCGCCCACCTCCACGGTCAGGCAACGACCGCCGCAGCACCCACGGCAGACAACCTCGCCAAGTACGACCAGAACAAGAATGGCGTGCTCGATCCCGCCGAGCTGCAGCAAATGCAGGCCGATGAGGCGAAGAACGGTGAGGCGATCAAGCTGAACCCGTTTGAGGTTTCCACGTCCAAGGACAGCGGCTACGCCGCCGGCAATACGCTCTCCGGTGGCCGCGTCGATACGCCGCTCGCGATCACGCCCGGCTCGATTTCGGTCATGACGAAGGAATTCCTCGACGACTTCAACATCACCAACATCAACGACGCCTCGGCGTGGACCATCGGGATGGACATCGGCACGGTAACGCCCAACTCCGATTCTTCGGGCCAGGCCACCTATCAGGCCATCTTCCGCGGCGCACCGTCGGACCAAAACTTTCCGACGCGCAATGGCAGCCTGAACTTCGGCACGGCCGACAGCTACAACACCGAGCGCTTCGAATTCAGCCGCGGTCCCGATACGTCGATGTTCGGAGACGGCGGGCCCGGTGGACGCCAGGGCAGCTCCAGCAAGCGCCCACGCTTCAACAGCACCGCCACCAGCCTGGGCGTGCAGGTCGATAATTTCGGGGGCTACCGCGCCACTCTGGACTACGGCAAGGGTTGGGATCGATTCGCGCTCCGCGTAAACGGGCTGCGTCAAAACAACAAACCCTATCAGGACGACATCGACCGGATCAAAAACGCCGCGACGATCGCCGCGGCGATCAAGCTGACGAAGAACACGCAGTTCATCGCGGAATTCGAACGCGTGGGTGAATGGAACAATCTCTATTCGGTCACCGTGGCCGACACGGCCCAGTTTTGGGACAACCGGACGACTAACGACAACAACACCACGCTTATCGCGAACCCCAACTCCGTGGGCCTCGAGCAGGTCAGCGCCACCGTCGACTACTACGTTTGGAATTTCGGCATCAACGAACTCGTGAACTACCGTGGCGTCCAATACCGCACCCGCGGCACCGCCTACCGCATTCCTTATACCGGGAATCCCTACATCCCCGCGTCCCCGGCCCGCGCGTTCCCCTCGGGGATCGATCGGCACTTCAATCTGACGGCGGCCGACAACGTCGTCGACCGCGACAACGACACGCTGGCGCTTACGTTGGAACATCGCGCGGGCAACTTTTTCATGCAGGCCGGCTATGTGCGGAATAATTTCGACATCAATACCGTGTGGGCCAACGGCAGCCCCAACGAGTATCGCGTCGACGTCAACCGGCTGCTGCCCGATGGGCGGGCCAATGCCTATTTTCTCAGAGGCTATGCCGATGCGGAGCAGAACCGGAATTACAACCAGGACGCCGTGCGCGAGTTCAAGGGCCTGGCCAGCTACCGTTTCTTCGTCCCGAGGTTTTTCGATTACAAGCAGCAGTTGAGCCTCAACCTCGGTCACCGCCGGACGAATGCCGAGACGCGCACCGATGCGTGGCGGCGAGCCGACAATCCGCTGCAGGCCGATCCCTTCAACGCGGCGAACATCCTCCGCATCCGCTATTATTGGGACGCCCCTCGCCCGAAGGTCGCGCCGGTCTTCACCAACCCCAACGACACGATGCCCGGCCGCTGGGTGCTTGCCCAGACCGCCGGCACCATGGCGGAGCGCCAGGTCGAGTACGCGGGCCTCATTTCGCAATCAGCCTTCTTCAACGAGAAGCTGGCTCTCACCGCCAGTATCCGGCGCGACGATGTTAGCGTCGATGCGTTGCCCCGCTTCGGCTCCACGGGCGCACCCTTTTACCAAAACGTGCTCGGGAGCGGCGCGCCCGGCGTGCACATCAAGCGAAGCGAAGCGGTGGTCTCCACCGCGGCCGGCTTGGTCGCCTATCCCTTCCCCAACCGCAACGAGGGGGTCAAACGCTGGCTGGGGCCGCTCGGCTTCGTGTTTAACTTCGCAGAAAATAACCAACCTCCGGGCAGTGGCTCGCAGCCCCCGCTCATCAGTGGCGAGGACGCTCCTTTGACCCATTCCACAACCAAGGATTGGGGTCTGCGCTACTCGGTCCCCGGGGGCAAAGTTTACCTCACCGTCACGCACTATAACACGGACCAGGAGGACATCGTCAGCGGCTTCGGCAGTCAGGGCGATATCCGCAACCTCTGGCTCAATCTCGGCTACAACGATCAGAAGCTGACGACGACCGAGTTCAGCTATTCGGACCTCTCCGCGCGCAAACTGGAGGGCTGGGAGGCCGAGCTCACGGCGAATCCGTGGCGCGACCTGACGTTGACCGTCAACTACTCGCACCCGCGGGTCTATATCCAATCCGAGAGCGTCGGCCGCAAAGCGTATGTCGAGGCCAACATGGCCGAGTGGAAGGCGGGTGCTGCACTGACCGACGGCGCAGTCTTGAACGGCAGGACGATTCTCAATTCACAAATCCTTCGGGACTCGCTGCTGAATATTGAAAACAGCCTCAACGGCTTGACCACGGGCACGCTGGCGAACGATTCGACGAATCACCGCATCAACGTCGCCGCCCGGTATGCGTTCCGCGAAGGCATGCTGCGGGGCTTCGCCTTCAACGGCGGCGTCAACTATCGCTCGTATACCAAGAGTAGCAGTCGCGATGCCCGCATCAAATTCGGCCTCCCGGATAGCACCACGCCGACTCCCCAGCAGAACGTCGCCGCAGCCTTCGACTACCTCTGGGTGCCGCCGAGCTACTTCGTTTCCGCCGGTGCTAATTACACCCGCCGTTTCGGCAAGTATCAGACCCGGTTCCAGCTCAACATCTCGAACCTCCTCGACTGGGACAAACCAGTGTGGGGCCGCAATACCACCGGCGGGACCGGCGGCGCCGCTTACACCGTCCTTTCGACTAACCAGCTGCTCAACGGCAATCCGCGCATGCAGGTGTTGAGCGGCTGGGCCGCCGTCGATC
Source organism: Opitutaceae bacterium (assembly GCA_039928635.1). Classification (GTDB taxonomy): domain Bacteria; phylum Verrucomicrobiota; class Verrucomicrobiia; order Opitutales; family Opitutaceae; genus DATAKE01. The sequence goes on from JBDSSU010000263.1 coordinate 5,232, forward strand.
CGCGCAAGATCACGTTCTCGACGACGGTTAGCTTCTGAGATTGCACCTCGGAAACGGCCCGAGCCCGGCTTCACGCCGGGCTCTTCGGCCGGCCGGACGCCGTCATATCCGGTGATGGTTCATCATGTCTGAACTCGAATCAGCTTCGCGTGAACGGGCTCGCGGACGGTCCCACGGCCAAGGACAGCCCTCGTAGGACGGTCCGAAAACGGGGGTGCGCCGTTGACACCCGGTTTGCAGGCGGTTTCGTAGCACGTTAACCCCTCTAGGAAGATGTTTTTTTCCGTGGCGCTTCGGCGTATTCCCCCTGTTCTGGTCGTTCCTGCTCTGCTGGCGATGTCCGGCATTTCGGGGGCGAACGGTGCGGTCGCTCCGGCGGTGCAACCGAAAGAAACTCCCTCGCAGCTCGCGGTGCGCGAGGCTGAGTTTGCGAAAATCGTGCAGCCGTTCATCGCGGACACCTGCATGGAGTGCCACGATTCCGGGACGCGCAAAGGGAAGCTGAATTTGGAACCGCTGTCCGACTTCCACTCGGTGGAACGTGACCGTCCAAAGTGGGAAGCCATCTACGACAAGCTGCGGCATGGGGAGATGCCGCCGAAGGAAGAGGCCCGCCCTGATGCCGCGCAGCTCCGTTCCGTTACGAAGTGGCTGCTGGGTCAGTTCGACCGGCAGGATGCGGCGGCGCCACCCTACATTGGCCGGGCCGCCCCGCGGCGGCTGAATCGATCCGAGTACAACAACACCGTCCGAGATCTGCTTGGGGTGACCTTCATGCCGGCCGACGATTTTCCGCCGGATAATTCCGGCTACGGTTTCGATAACAATGGCGATGTGCTTTCGCTCTCGCCCTTGTTGACGGAGAAATATCTCAAGGCCGCCGAGAAAGTCGCCCGCACCGCGGTATTCGGGGTCCAGCCGATGAAGCCGACGTCCTACACGCATCAACCGTGGTACATCGATTTCGACACGACCAAGGCGGTCAAACAGGTTTACGACGAGACGGGGCTGAGCCTCCCCTACGCCTTGCACGTGATGCACCGGTTTCCGGTCGACGGAGACTATGATCTCACCGGCTTCGTGCGCGGGTTTAAGCCGGTCGGCGCCGATCCCTCCCGCGTGGCCTTCTGGATCGATGGAAAGCAGATTCAAGAGGTCAGCGTCCCGATCGGGCCCGGAGGCGAAATGAACGGTCTCCACGACACCATCCGCACGCGCGTCTCCGCCGGCGATCACTGGATGGCGGTGTCTTTGGTCAAAATCTACGAGCGCCTGCCGGTGGCCTACGGCGCCCCGAATCCCAACGAAAGCACGCAACGGGTCGGCAAATCGCCGACGGAGCATTTCATCAATAATCTCATCGTCACCGGACCATTTGATCAAAAAAAGGGCCCGACGCCCGAGAGTCTCCAGAAGCTTTATCGCGGGGCGCCCCCCGTTGGAAAAGTTTCGCCCGCCCGTGCCCGGGAAATCGTTTCCGACCTGGCGCATCGCGCCTACCGGCGGCCCGTGAGCAAGGAGGAGGTCGATTCTCTCGTGAAGCTCGTCGATCGAGTGCAACAGGACGGGGAATCGTTTGAAGAGGGACTGGCGCTGACCCTCACGCGCATCCTGATTTCTCCGAACTTCCTTTTCCGAATCGAGAAAGACCCACCCGCTGGCGTGCCGGTGGCGGCACTGAGCCAGCACGAACTCGCCACCCGGCTCTCCTATTTTCTCTGGAGTTCGATGCCCGACGATGAATTGCTGCGGCTGGCGAACGACAAGAAATTAGAGCAACCCGGCGTGATCGATACGCAGGTCCGGCGGATGCTCAAGGATCCGAAGGCCTTCGCGCTCGTGGAAAACTTCGGCGGCCAGTGGCTGCAGTTTCGCGCCCTCGAGTCTCATACCGTGGAGCGGAAAGCGTTTCAGCACTTCACCGAGTACACGAAGATGTCCATGCAGCGGGAAACCGAGAAGTTCATCGAGCACATCATCCGCGAGGACCGGAGCGTGCTGGATTTCGTGGAGGCCGATTACACCTTCCTCAACCAGCGGCTGGCTGAGTATTATGGGATCCCGGGCGTCGAGGGGACCGATTTCCGCAAAGTCACGCTGCCGGCGGAGACCAGCCGCCGGGGCGTTCTCACCCATGCGAGTGTGCTGACGGTTTCGTCGTACTCCAATCGCACCTCCCCGGTGCTGCGCGGAAAGTTCATTTTGGAAAACATCCTCAACTCCGCGCCTCCGCCGCCTCCGGGCGACGTGCCGAGTCTGGAAGATAAGGAAATTGGCTCGACCAAAACCATGCGCGAGCAACTCGAAGCGCATCGCGCGCAGCCGGTCTGCGCCTCGTGCCATGTGCGCATGGACCCGCTTGGCTTCGGACTCGAAAACTTCGATGCCGTCGGCCGGTGGCGCGAGGTGATTGGCAAACTCCCCGTCGATTCCTCCGGCGAGTTGCCCGACGGCCGCACCTTCAACGGGCCGCTGGAGCTGACCTCGATTATCAAGACCGATAAAATGGACTTCGTGGAGTGCATCAGCGACAAGCTGCTGACGTACGCCCTGGGGCGCGGTCTTACTCCCTCCGATCGGAGCGCGGTCCGCAAAATCTCCGCTCAACTTCCTGCCGCCGAGTATCGTTTTTCCAGTCTCGTGCTTGGTATCGTCAACACCCCTCAATTCCGCCTGCGCGCTCCGGCGGTCCCCAAAACATGATCATCACCGGCAAACATATCCCACGGCGTCATTTCATTCGCGGGCTAGGGGCGGCCATCGCGTTGCCCATGCTCGATTCGATGACGCCACCGGCGTTCAGCCAGGCGGCCAAGACAGCGGCGCGGAAAGCCCCGCCCCTCCGCATGTCGTATTTCTACGTGCCGAACGGGATCGTGATGAGCAACTGGACCCCCGCCGCCGAAGGCGCGGACTTCGAGTTGCCCAGCATCCTGAAGCCACTCGCGCCTTTCCGGGACCAAAGCACCATCATCTCCGGCTTGATCAACCATCAGGCCAACGCGCTGGGTGACGGCGGCGGCGACCATGCCCGCGCCGGAGCCAGTTTCCTCACCGGCAGTCACCCGAAGAAAACGGGTGGCACCGATTTGTTTGCCGGCATTTCCGCCGACCAGATCGCGGCGGAACAAATCGGCCAGACGACCCGACTGCCTTCATTGGAACTCGGCCTCGACGACAACCGGGTCGTCGGTCACTGCGACTCGGGATACAGCTGCGCCTACACCAACAGCATTGCCTGGCGCGGGCCGTCCACGCCGTTGCCACCGGAGACCAATCCGCGGCTGTTGTTCGAACGTCTGTTCGGCGACTTCGATCCCAGCGTCAGTGCGGAAACGCGCGCGCGTCGCGCGAACTATCGCAAGAGCATTCTCGACAGCACACGCGAAGAAACCAACCGGCTGCTCGGCCAGGTCGGCCCGGCGGATCGCCACAAGATCGATGAATATCTCACGACGATCCGCGATCTGGAAAAGCGCATTGAACAAGCCGACGCCAGCCAGCCCGTCGCGATGCCGGATTTCGACAAGCCGTCCGGCATCCCGTCGGACTTCAGCGAACACGCGCGCCTGATGTACGATTTGCAGGTGTTGGCGTTCCAAGCCGATATCACGCGGGTGGCGACGATGGTCGTGGGCCGCGAGGGCAGCGTTCGCACCTATGAACAGATCGGCGTCGCCGATCCGCACCACCCGCTTTCCCACCACCAAAATCGGGCGGAGTCGCTCGAGAAGCTTACCAAAATCAACACCTACCACATGGAGTTGTTTGCGCATTTCCTGAACCGGTTGCGCACGACGAAGGACGGCGACGGCACGCTGCTCGACCACTCCATGATCGTCTACGGCTGCGGCATCTCGGATAGCAACCGGCACACGCACGAAAACCTGCCCGTGCTCGTCGCCGGCGGCGGCAACGGCACGCTCAAAGGCGGACGGCATGTGCGCGTCGCCGAGAACACACCGATCACCAATCTCTATCTCGGACTGCTCGATCGCATGGATGTCCGCGCGGAGAAACTCGGCGACAGTACCGGGAAGCTGGAAATTTAACTGCATCCGACCGCCGAATCGAAGCGCGCAGTCCAGTTGATTGCCCTGTCCGGAACGTTTCAGAGCGGCGATGAAGCGGTGGGGATTTCTCAGCCCCGTTACCACTTCCAATGGATTCCCCGCCGCTTCCAAGTGAACTCCTGGCGCTTTGGATCGCGGGCGATTAACCATCCCTTTCGGTCGTTCCCCACTTTCCCCCGAAAAATCCCCATCCCCGCTCTCCATGAAACTGTTCCCCCTGGTTGGTCTTAGTGCATGTCTCTGTGCAATCGCCGCGCCCTTCGTCGACGCCCAGCCCGCGCCACCCGCGGCCCCTGCAGCAGCCACGTCCAGTTTCCCCGCGTCGCTCGCGCTGCGCACCGATCGCATTGTCGCCGATTCGACGCGCCCGATG
>JBDSSU010000264.1:0-2730 GCA_039928635.1 Opitutaceae bacterium
ACCGTGGCCGGTCTTGGCATAGATGTGGAGTTCCGCTTGGACCTTGGCCTTCTTGAATCGAAGATACGCCTCGGCGAGACCGACGGAGATATCCTCGCGGTAGTCATAGCCAGCGGCCAGAAAGGCGGGAGGCGAGGCTGGCGTGGGCTGAATGACCTGACGGCTCTTGCCGGGATAGATCAACGCCTGAAAATCAGGCCGCGAACTGACGCGTTCGACCGGGTCAGCCGCGTCGGGTTTGCCCGGGTCATTGCGATCCGCAACCAGCGCGGCCAATTCACCGCCGGCGGAGAACCCGCCTGCGCCGATTTTATTCGGCTCGACGCCAAATTCCTGAGCACGGCTACGCACCATGCGAATGGCGCGCGCGATGTCCGCCAGACCTTCCTTGTCGAACTTGTAGCCCGCGTCACCGCTCTGAAGTCGGTTCTTGAGCACGAACGTCGCGATGCCCTTTTCGGCGAGCACTTGAGCCGCATTGATGCCTTCGTGCATGATCCACAAACTCGTGTGGCCACCCCCGGGCGCGAGGACCAGGCCGGCACCGGTGGCCTTCCCTTTCGGGGGAAGAAATACGATGAACGACGGATTATGGACGTTGGCGATCGTCTCGGCGCTGATGAGTTCCGGCTCGTCCTTGCGGGCTTCAGATCCGGGAGCGCCGTTGGGCCAGAGGACGACCGTTGGGCTGCCCGGGGGAATGACGACTTTGCTCGGCTGCGGACCGCGGGCGGCGCGTCCGCCGGGTTGGGCGGCGGGTTGCGTCGCCGGAGCGGTTGGGGGTGTCTGGGCCAAGGCCGCAAGAGCCGAAAGCGCGAGCAACGAGGCGAGGGAGAGAAACGTGTTCTTCATACGATCTTTTGGGGTATGGGGGCGGGCGTGTCGGCATCCAATTCGGATACCCTCTTATCGCGGCGCCGGAGTCGGCACTGGCGCGGCGGGCATCGGGACAGGCGTGGCCGCTGGCGCAGGAGTGGGTGCTGTCGTCGGCCCGCGACCGCCACGGCCGCGGCCGCCTTGCGGCAACTTGTCGAGGATCGGCTGCAACGCTGTTTTTTCTTCTTCGCTGAGCGTGGCGCGGGCCTCATTGGCAATGCTCGCGTTCGAGCTGGCCAAGGTAGCGCCGCCCTTGAACGTGGGACCAGTCGTGACGAACCAGTTGAAATATTCCTCGCGCAGGGCGGGCGTCCAGCCGGCGGTGAGCTTGCGCAACTGTAGCGCGTAGTGGATCTGTTCCTCCTGTTTCGCGAGCGCGTCCAGCGGCGTGTTCTGCGTTTGCGGATTGATGAGCGGCTTGCGGGGCTCATGCGGCTGGGAGGGGGCTTCCCGCATCGCTTTGACCAGCTTCGTCGCCGCGTTGGGCGATTGAAAGTAAACGAGCATTTCAGCCAGCTCGAAGTTTTCTTCGCGGGTCCCGGCAGGAAACAACGCATCGAATTTTTCGGCGTAGCGCTTCACCGTCGCTTCGTCCGGGCGCTGCAGCCGGATAAACACCAGCGAGTATGCTCTGAGCAAGTCGAGCTTGTCCGCGTGGGAGATCGCCTTGTAGTTGATCCGGTCGAGCGCCGCGAGAAGGTCGGCGCGCAGTTTGGCATCCGGAGCGGGAGCGTCCTTCGCCCGATGCGTGTCATCGCGTCCGCTCAATCGCGCCAAAGCGACGATGGCCGGGATGGATTTTCTCGTGTCCGTTTCACGCAAGGCTTTCTCCCGCCACGCCGCGGGATCCTGCCACTCCAACGCGATGCGGGCCGCGTAACGCAGCGCCCGATCCGAATCCCCCAAGTAGGGCCAGACCGTCGCGACCGCCGCCGGGTCCTGCCGGCCATGGAAACTTTCCAGCTTGTGGCGCAAGTCGCGTTGCGCCTGGAGCCGAAGATCGGGCGTCGTCGGGGCGGTGGATTCATTGCCCGTGTAGCTGATGCGCCAGATCGAGGAGCCGGACGATTTCCCGCCGAGGACGATATACATCGCCCCATCGACGGGATTGATGGTCACGTCCGCCGCGTTGAAGGGTTGGGCGGTCAGAAACAGTTCCACTTCTGCCGTGTAACTCGCGCCCTTCGGAGTCAGATGCGCGGCGTAGACTCGTCCATACTGGTGATCGAGGAAGAATAGAGCGTCCTGATATTTTTTTGGGAACTTCGCACCGTAGCCAAACGCATTCCCTGTCGGCGAACCTCGGCCGATGTCCACCAGACTTCCGTAGCTGTCGAGGTAATGGTTCGGCCATTTGCCGGTGCCATTGCGGAAGCCGAAGTCCGCGCCGCTAATGACGTGGTTCAAGCGAGCGGGCCGATACCATGGGTCGCCCATGTCCCATTCCATGTCCGCGTCCCAGGTGAACAGTTCGCCTACATTGTTGACCTTGATGTCGACCTGATTCCTCAGGCCGGACGCAAACAGCTCCCACTTTTTTCCTTCCAGATCGGTGATCGCGATCCAGCCCTGCGGCGCATACGAGGTGTCCATGAACCCCGTGTTCATGCGCGGTAGCAGCGAGTCTTCACCCCAGTGCTTCGGCACACGCGAAGCATCGATGGCGGTGAGTGCGGTCGAGTTTCCGCTGTTGATGAAAAGCGCTTTGCCGTCCGGCGTCAGCTCGACCGTGTGCACGCCATGATCGCCGGCAAAGGGAATTCGGCGGAGCTCTGTCACCACATCATTGCTGTCGAACTTGTCGTCCTTGTTTACGTCCTGCACCCGGAAAAGACCTTTGCCCTCGGACATGAC
>JBDSSU010000265.1:0-2557 GCA_039928635.1 Opitutaceae bacterium
CGGGCTGCTTGGCTGTCGTTGCCCCAAGTTCTTCGATCCGGCCCTTAAGATCGAGCATCTTGACAGCCGTAATTTTGGAGCATCATGATGCCTGCATGAGAACCACGGTCACCCTGGACCCCGATGTCGAACAACTGCTTCGCCATGCCACTCACGGCTCGCAGCTAAATTTTAAGGAAGCGCTCAACGATGGGCTTCGGCGCGGCCTCGCCCACCTCGCCCCCGCCGCCGCGGCAAAGCCCTTTGTCGTCAAGGCTCGTCCGATGGGCCTGCGTCCGGGATTGGATCCCGCTCGTTTGCACGATCTGGCCGACGACTTGGAGGCCGAGGCGTTTGCGGTCACCACTCGGAAACTCCGCAAGGCTTTGAAAAAATGATCGTGCCGGACGCCAATTTGCTGCTCTACGCCTACGACTCTGAGAGCCCCTTTCACCCGACCGCCGCACGCTGGTGGGCAGCCCTGTTGTCGGGCGTCGAACCAGTCGGTCTTTGTCCGGTGGTCGTTTTTGCCTTCCTGCGACTTTCCACCCACGGAAAAGTCTTCGATCATCCGATGAAGGTCAGCGAGGCGAGTCAGCACGTGGCTTCATGGCTCGCCCGACCCAACGTCCGTCTTTTGGTGGCCGGCCCCGGTCATGTCGAATCGGTCTGCCGTCTGCTCACGAAAGCCGGCACGGCGGGCAATCTCGTGACCGACGCGCAGATTGCGGCACTGGCGCTGGAGTATGGAGCCACGGTGCACTCCGCCGATACTGATTTCGCGCGGCTGACAGGGGTGCGCTGGGAAAATCCGCTGGTGTCGTGACGGGTTTCACCGAACCGCAATCCGGGTTAACCACGGATGAACACAGATAGACACGGATCAGATCCGCCAGTCCTTCAGTCCCAAGTTCGGTCGATCGTCATCCGTGTCGATCCGTGTCCATCCGTGGTTAAAAAATTTGTCCGAGCGGAAGCGGAAGATCGCCTTTAAAACAGCGTGCCCTGCTGGAGCGCGTCGCGTTTTTCGCCGTCGAGCGTGCTGAGCGCGAGGAGCTGGAAGATCGAAAGTGAGGCGAGCGACGGTTGCCGCGCGAGCGAGCCGATGAGCAGCGCTCCCGCAAGAGCATCATAGAGCGCCGCGTGATAATGCCGTCGCTCCACCACGCAATGCTCCGACGCCAGCCGGTCGAGTTCCGGCTGCAATGCGCAGGCTTCGATCAGTGACGCCAGCGCGCCCGACTGCAGTCCCGGATAAAGCTGCGCGTAGATTCTCGCGGTATCGATCCACGGCCCCCAGTCGGCGATCTTTTCCCCCGGGCGCGCGAAATCCGGCGAGTTACGCGGATAAGGCCAGACCGATTTGAGCAACGCATTCTCAACTCCCGCGTAATGCGCGGCGAGCGGGCCCCGTTCGCGCAGCCCGGCGAAATATTCCCAGTCGCCGGAGAACGGCGCGTGGGACGCCACGGTGGCTTCGCTCAGCCCGTGGACCGCGACGTCCTCGCGGCGCACGGGACCGGTGGCGCGGCACAGCCGGGTGCAACCGCCCACGATTTTTTCGCCGAGCACGGTGACGACGCCGTATTCGAGAATTCCCGAGGCGCGGCTCCCCTCGAAATCGACAAAGAAAATCGGCTGATCGATCCAGGACATCTTTAACCCACGAAACACACGAGACGGGCGAAACCAATCCTGCATCGGGAGAATTTTCGGCAGGTCCAGCTCGGGCGCGGAGTTCCGGCGGGGGTGCCTTTAAAGCATTTTGCCACAGAGGACACGGAGCTCCGACACCGAGAGCACAGAGGAATACCCTCAATTTATTCTCCGTGTCCTCCGTGTCGGAGCCGTTTCGACAGGCTCAAGGCCCTGAGCATGCCGAAGGGCTCTGTGAACTCTGTGGCGAGGATTGGAACACCCGGAGAAATTTCGTGTGTTTCGTGTATTTCGTGGGCAACTCTTCTTCCGTGGATTTGACGCCTTACCGCACCTTCATCGCCGAACTCGCTCAAAGCAGCGGCGATTTCATCCGTCCGTTTTTCGGAGATCCCAATCTCGCGGTGGAAACAAAAAGCGACGACTCACCCGTCACGCTCGCCGACCGCGGCGCCGAGGAGCTGATGCGCGGTCTGATCGGCAAAAAATTTCCGGATCACGGTATCATCGGCGAGGAACTCGGCAGCGAAAACGCCAACGCCGAATGGGTGTGGGTGCTCGATCCGATCGACGGCACGAAGAGCTTTATCACCGGAGTCCCGCTCTGGGGCACCCTCATCGCGCTGCTGCATAATGGTCAGCCGGTGCTCGGCTGCATTCATCAACCGATACTCCGGCAACTCCTCATCGGTAACGGCGCGCAGACGACCCTGAACGGTCGTGCGGTGCGTCTGCGGAATTGCCCGCGGATCGAAGACGCCGTCGTGCTCACGAGCGATTTATTCAACCCGGGGAAATACCAAAACGGCCCCGCGTACAGCGCCTTCATTGAGCGAGCGAAACTCGTGCGCACCTGGGGCGATTGTTATGGCTACCTGCTGCTGGCGGGTGGCTGGGCCGACGTGATGCTGGATCCGGTGAT
>JBDSSU010000266.1:0-3501 GCA_039928635.1 Opitutaceae bacterium
GTGACGCCGGTGTAGGTGCTGGCCGTGCCCTGAATCGTCAGGATGCCGTTGCCGTTTTTGGTCAGCAGATGCGCCCCGCCGCCCAATCCGAGATAACTGCCGGTGATGATGGTGTCGCCGTTGCCCCCGACAGTAAATGTCCGTGCCGTGGCTTCATTGTGGGCGATCGAACCGTCGAATTTGAAGAACCCGTCGGCGTTGTTGGTAAACGCCGCATTGCCCGCGCCGGCCCAAGTGGTCGTCCCGCCAGCGCCATTCTGCGCATTGATGAGGAGGTTGTACCCGTTGCGGTTGTCATACTGCAAGGTGCCGTTGTCCATCTCCAGGTTGCCAAATTGCACGTTCTTGTTCAGCCCGGCGCCGTCGAAGGCGCGCGTCGCATAGATCAATCCCGTGACCGCGCGCACATGCACATTCCGCGTGTCGAAATTCGGCGCGTCGGTGTGGATTTCCAGCCGTCCGCCGCTGGCAAAATCAATCGCGCGGGACGCGGTGCTGGCACCGAGGGCACCATTGTCCGAGACGCGAATGGTGCCGCTGTCGGGGCGAACCGTCTCCGCGAAATTGTTGTTCGCATTTTGCAACCAGAGCGTGGTGGCGACAAGCGTGCCGCTCTTGATCAGGCGGTCATTGGCGATATCGAATCCCGTGACCACACCGGAGATGATAAAGTTGCCGTTGCCCAAAAAGTAATTCACCGCACCGGTCCCAAGCTGCACCCCACCATTGATCGTCGTGGTCCCATGTGTGGCCACCACCCGGCCTTCCGAACCGGTGCTGCTGATCACCAGATCGCCATTGAGGGTGTTGTTGCCGACACTGACCAATGCCCCACCGGCATTCGCGGCACCCGTTCCGCGTCCGGTGACGCTGATCTCGCGGTTTATGGTCAACCCAGTGATCCCGCCGTTCAGGATGAGTTGCCCGCCGCTAAAACCAGGGTTGCCGGTGTTCGCAAGTCCATTCACCGAAATCGCGGTCGTCCCCAAACCCAGTTGTGCCTGGTCGGTGATGACCACCGCCCCGTCATTGATCACCGTGTCTCCCGTATAGGTGTTCGAGTTGTTTGTCAGGACAAGGGAGCCGTTGCCGGATTTGACCAAACCCGCGCTTCCGCCGATCGCCGCGTCAATCCGGGCTGTGCTGCCGATGCCGTTCACGACCACGGCCGCCGTTCCCGTCAGGTTGAGGACATTGGTCGCGATCCCTTTGTTGCCGATTACATACCCCGTGGTGTTGAAAACGAGGCCCGCGGCGTTAATCGTGGACTGGGCTATGTCCACCTGCCCCGCCGTGCCGGTAAAGATCGCCGTAGTGCTGTCCCAGCCTTGGTTTTGGTTCGGGAGCGTGGAAAGACCGTTCCACCAGCTGGTATCACCGGCGGCGGTGGTCCAGTCTCCAGAACCGCCCAATCCGGCGGCAGTGCCATTATTCGTCGAATCGCCGTCGCTATCCCAGAACAGCGCGGCTTGGGGACGCACGGCGAGCGTCAAAGCGGTAGTAAGGACCAGCCACGACGACAAGCGACGGATAAATTGCGGAGAGAACCGGGGGGTCTTGCGGCTTTTCGGGGCGATTTTGAACATAGGGGAAAATGATCCGGGATAGGGCCTCTGGAGGGGCATGAGGGATTTATTTTATTTAAGGTCATTCGCACGCGGGTCAACGGAAGGGCGCCGTACTTATCCCGTAGCAAATTTCTGTACAGGCGATGATTACGCTGGATTCAGAGCACTCATTCCCACAGCGCATTTCGCCGATGGACCTCTCCATCTAAAAAATTTTATCATCGGGGAAGTAGTCGCTTTCTTCCATCGTCCTGCTCTAGCCGTCGTTTCCACCGCTCGAAGGCACCGGAAGAACGCCTCCCGGGAGTGCTCGGCGTTCAGCGCATCGATTGAAGGCACGCCAGGCTCCGCAGTCGGGAGGGAGCCGTGAAAAAAGTGGAAATCGTGAAAATTAGCTCCTGAGACGTTTTGAATGCTCGTCGCCGTAACCAAGTGGGAGAGCCGCCCGCTCGGAAAAGATCACCGCACTATCGGATAGAATCCCGACTCCGCGCCACTCAGCGCAGTTCCTGCGACAATGCCTCCAGAGCGCAGAGCATCGCGCCGGGACGGCCTTCGACGCCGAGTTTCTCGAAGATATGGATCGTGTGTTTTTTCACCGTTGCCGGCGTGCAGCCGATGATCGTGGCGATGTCGCCGTTCGCTTTGCCCTGCGCGATCCAGAGCAGGACTTCGGCTTCTCGCGGTGAAAGGCCGAGCGCCTCAAGCGGCGCGGGCGAGTCGAAGCGCGGCGCGAAGGTGCGCTGCTGCGTGGCGCGCCGCAGGCGGCTGCGGACGGCGTCGAGCAGATCGGCGCGGGCGACCGGCTTGGGAAGGTAATCGTCGGCGCCGAGTTTCATGCCGGCGCGGATGTCGGGCGCTTCGCCTCTGGCGGTGAGAAAGATGAACGGCAGCGCGGCGGTGGCGGCATCGGCGCGGATGGCGGCGAGGATTTCGAGGCCATTCATGCCGGGGATCATGATGTCGCAGAGGACGAGATCGGGATGGTGCTCCCGCGCGAGTCGGAGCCCGGCCGGGCCATCCGCCGCGGTGATGACGCGGTAGCCTTCGAGGGCGAGGATGTCCTCGATGTTCCGGCGCAGCGGCGCGTGGTCCTCGATGAGCAGAAGGGTGGGTATCACAACGTGAGCGTGGCGGTGGTGCCGGTGGCGTCGCTGGCGAACGTGAGCGTGCCGCCGAGGAGCGCGGCGCATTTCTCCGCGATGGTGAGGCCGAGCCCGGTGCCGGCGATTTCGGCGTCGTGCGCGGCGCGGAAGAAGGGCTCGCGCACGCGCGGGAGATCGGCCGCGGCGATACCGGGGCCGTGATCGCGGATGGTGAAGCGGAGCGCGCCGTGGCGCTCGACGGTGAACTCGACCGGGCGCGAGTCGGGCGAGAATTTCACCGCGTTCGAGAGCAGGTTGCCGAGCACGGCGCGGAGCAGCGCGGGATCGAGCGTGGCCTCGAGCGCGTCGGGCGCGGTGACGCGGATCGGCGCGGCGGCGGGCGTGGCGGCCTGCACCTCGTGCGCGAGTTCGCGGGAAAAGGCGGCGACATCGAGCGGGCGCGGCTCGACGGGCAGGCGGCGCGCTTCGATGCGGCTGAGGAGCAGCACCTGCGCGACCATGTCGTTCATCCGCGCGGTGGCTTGCCGGATCTGCGCGAGCGCGTCGGCGCGGCGCTCCGGCGCTAGCCGTTCGGAGTAGGTTTCGAGAAGCTCGGTGCTCGAGAGGATCACGCTGAGTGGCGTGCGAAATTCGTGCGATACCGAGTGCAGCAGGTGGTCTTTCATCTGCACGAGCTCGCGCTCCGCGGCCAGAGCCGCGCGCAGGCCGGTGGCTCTCGTGGCGAAGCCCGCGAGCAAGGCGAGCAGCACCGCGCAACCGCCTCCGGTCAACGCGATGGCGCGCTCCGAGACGTGCGGAAAGAGCGCAGCGAAGCCCGCGCCCTTGCC
>JBDSSU010000267.1:0-6610 GCA_039928635.1 Opitutaceae bacterium
ACTGAGCTCATCGCGGAGTATGGTTTGGCGGTCGAACTCGAGGCCACGATCGAGGAAATTCATCAGACCATCCACGCGCATCCGACCTTGAGCGAAGCCGTGATGGAAGCCGCCGCTGCCACGACGGGCGAGGCGATCCATATTTAGCGGTAGCGGGTGGCTTCAGCCTGGCGGGCGCCTTGAAGCGGCCCTCCCACGATTACGACGTCGGGTGCTCCGCGTTGAATTCGACTGGTGGGAGGTGAAGCTTCCGGCGTTGCGAGACCAGGTAGCGCACGAGAGCTTCGTCTCCCTCCTGACGCCCGCCGATTTGCCGAGGGTTTCGCCATTCCGCGACAGTCAGCTGCCAGAATTCCCGCCACTCTTGCGGCGAACGACGGGAGGAATCGGTGACATCGGGGCCTCCTCTCAATTCTTCTGCCAGTTCGCGATCGATCCACCGCCGCAGCTGGGCGGGCGATAATTTTGCGACGATTCCAAAGGGTTGCAGCACGATCTCTTCTTCGCGATTGGCGTTGGGACGGCCCCGCGTCAGGTCGGCATCCATGGCTGCGATTTCCGCAGACTCCAAGGTGCCGTTCCGGTCGCCGTCGTACCGGGCCAGCTTTTCGGACTCCGTCAAAGGGCGGGGTGTTGCTGGAAGCGCATGCGTCGGCGCACTGGGGCCGGACGGCGTCCCGACTTGCGAAGGTTCCGTCGACATGCAGCCGGCAGCAAGTACAAGGGCGCCGGCGGAGAGTGCGGTGCGTCCGAGCTGTTTGATGTGGGAACGCTCCTCGGTGGTGAGGGGACGTTCCGGTGTTACGAATTCGCCGGAGAGACGGCGGTAATACGTCACACAGAGTTCGCCTTGAGCGGTTGCGAGCAGCGCGGCGCGCTCCTGATGGTTCAGTTCCGAAAGATTGGTGATGGTACGGCCGCATCTTTCGCAAAACCTCGCGCGTTCATCACCGCTGAGATTCTCCCACGGAATCGGGCAGGCAAAGGAGAGTTTGGGAAACGCGTTCACGAGAGGCCCGGTGGAGGTATGCGGCGCGGCTTCAAGGAGCCTCGCTTGGAACTTGGCTTCAAGCTTTCGCGTCGGCGTTGGCACGAGCAGGTTCGCCGCCTCCTCGCGAGGGTTTGCGCCTATTTTCGTTTTTTCGTGAACGGCTCCCGGGTCGATCGCGGCAGGGATCCGTCGGCCTGCATTTCTTTCAGCAGGCTGGAGAAGTAGGGGATGAGCTGCTTTTTGCGGCTCACCACGCCGGGCAGGTCGAAGATCTCATCCTGTTCCACATGGGGATAGCCGATGCGCGCGATCAGCCCGGCATCGCCTTTCACCAGCAGCAGCGAGTTTTGGGTGTTGATGTCGGTGACCAGCAGCGCGGCGAAGGCGAGGCGCTCTTCGTCGCGTAGATCCTGCAGGGCGCTGGTGATCGGTTTCGCGTGCTGCCAGAAATTTCCGAAGCCGAGTTCCTCGACTTGGGAAACAGCGAAACGAACGCCTTCTTCCTCGTAGATTTTGTGATCTGAGCGGACGATCCTGGCCGGTGGATTGGCGAGGATGACTGAACCGGAGTTGAAGATTTCGTCGGCCAGCGTCTTCGAATTCACGCCGGCGATTTCCGCCAGCCAAGAGAGGATGATGGCGTCCTTTCGAGTCGTGGTCGGGCCATTGAGGTGCAGGGTGTCGGAGATCAATCCCGACATCATGATGCCGGCGATTTCAGGAGAAGGCTGCAGCCCTTCGCGACGGAAGAGATCGGCCACAATCGTGCAGGTCGAACCCACGGGCTCGTTGATAAAGAGAATCGGCTGCGAGGTGGTCAGCGCACCCAGACGGTGATGGTCGATGATCTCCGCGATTGTGACTTCGTCTGCGCCATTCACCGCCTGCGTCATCTCATTGTGATCAACGAGCACGAGGCGGGTTTGGACGGACTTGAGGATATCACTCTTCGAGAGCACGCCTTTGAGCGAACCGTCCTCGTCGATCACCATGAAGGCCGTGGCGGCCAGGGTCGCGGCGCGGCGACGAACGTCGGCGATGCGCGTATCGGGGTTCACGGACGCGAACTCCCGCTCGATGGCGCGGGTGATGGTGGAGGCGGTGCGGACTCCCCAGGCGGTGGTGGCAGAATCCCACGGGCTGCTGATGACGCTGACTCCCCGCAGCTTGGCTTGGGCGACGATGTCGTCGTCGATCGGCAATCCGCCGGTGACGATGAGCGCGCGCACGCCGAGCTTGATCGCGCGATCCTGGATGTCGCGGCGATCCCCGACGATGATGAGCGATTGTTCGGGGGGAATGTTCTCCCGCTCGGAGATTTTCCAAAAGGTGCCGACCGCCATGGCGCCGATGCGCACATAAAGTTCCTCGACGCGACTCTCCCCGATGACGTGGAGGGCGGTGGCTTTCAACGCGCAGACAATTTGGGAAAGGGAAGTGTTCACCTGCCGCATGAGGCGCGGCTCACTGATGCGCGGAATGAAAATTCCCCCGAGTTGGGAAATGGAAATCGTCCCGACGACGCGGCGCTGGCTGTCGATGACCGGCAGAAGTCTGAGCACGTGGCGGTCGATGAGCTCAAGCGCTTCGGCGCACGTGGCGTTTTCGGGCACTGCAATGCCTCCGGCGGTCATGAGATCGCGAACGCGCGGTGACACATCGCTGACATAAAGCGGAAGCGGCTGGCGGAAGCGCGCCAGGATGGTGTCAATGCGAGCGTTGGAATTGCCACAGCGCGCCGCGACGTAACCCCGTTCCCCACGGGCCTCCTTGAATGCCGCGTAGGCGATCGCGGAACAGATCGCATCGGCGTCGGGGTTTTTGTGACCGATGACGTAGGTCGTATTGGGAATGGGTGGTGCGGAGGAGACGGACGTCATTTGGAAACGAGTTCGGGAGGTTGATCCGGCCAAGGGGGCGGGGGAAGCGGGAAATGAAGTCTGACAGGCCCGTGGCCTCGTTCGCCCTCCTCGTTCGCCCGATGGCTTTACCCGGAACGGGAGCCGTTCCGAAGTGTAAGCGAAGTCGGCGGGCGAAACAGCGCGACCTTTCTCTCACCCGCACAAACGGTTTTCCCCCACGCGGGCTGGACAACCGTTTTTGCCGCCGCGTAGGCTCTTCCGAATGAAGATTTATCTCGATGGCAAGTTTGTCGACGAGGCTGATGCGAAGGTGTCCGTGTTCGATCACGGTTTGCTTTACGGCGACGGCGTATTCGAGGGAATCCGGCTCTACGGAGGGAATGTGTTTCGTTTGGAAGAACATTTGGAGCGGTTGGAATACTCGGCGAAAGCGCTTCTCCTGACGCTGCCACTGACCCGTGAGCAGATGAGTTGGGCGACGTGCGAGACCTGCCGTGTCAATGGTCTGACTGACGCTTACATCCGGCTGGTCGTAACGCGTGGGGTGGGCGATCTCGGTTTGTCTCCGTGGCTTTGTCCGAAACCTTCGATGTTCATCATCGCGAGCAAGATCTCCCTTTACCCGAAAGAGCACTATGACAACGGCCTCTCGATCGTCACGGTGCCTACCCGTCGCATCAATCCGGCGGCACTCCCGCCCACGATCAAGTCGCTGAATTATCTGAACAACATTCTCGGCAAGATTGAGGCGAAGCAGTTCGGCGCGCTCGAGGCCATCATGCTCAACGATCAGGGCTACGTTGCCGAATGCACCGCGGACAACGTTTTCATCGTGCACAAGGGGGAGATCATCACTCCTTCGGCCTCGCAGGGTGCGCTCAAGGGGATCACGCGTTCCAGCGTGCTGGATATCGGCAGGGAGCTGGGCGTGCCGATTCGCGAAGCCAACATGACCCGCTACGATGTGTGGTGCGCGGATGAGTGTTTTCTCACGGGGACCGGCGCGGAAGTGATCCCGGTCGTGAAATTGGACGGCCGTGAAATCGGCACCGGCAAGCCCGGACCAATGACCCAGCGCGTGCTCGCCTCTTTTCGAAAGCGCGTGCTCACCGAAGGCACGCGAATCTGAGACCAGAGCGAATGACGGCAGGTTGGTGGGGAGAGAAAAAAGGGTCACGATTGCGCCCCATGGCGCACAACGACGTGACGCGTCGGCGCTAAATAATTGTGTGCCGGTGGACACTTGCCAGCAGAGCCGGGTGTGGCATGGTGCCTGCAAACTCAAAAAACACTTTTCATGGCCAACCCGCTCAAATGCGATCTCTGCACGAAGCCAGCGACGGTGCACCTCACCCAGATCGTGCAAAACAAGGTTCACAAGGTGGATCTTTGTGAGGAATGCGCGCAGGCAAAAGGAGTGACCGACCCCAGTGGATTTTCCCTCGCCGATCTTCTCCTCAAAACCTCTTTGAATTCAGAGCCGTCTGGCTCCGGCATGCGGTGCGAGCAGTGCGGTTTCACGCAAAACGATTTTAAGAAACACGGCCGCTTTGGATGCCCGACCTGCTACGATGCATTCAAAGGGATCGTCGAGCCGATGCTCGATAACATGCACAAGGGCGTGACCCACACTGGCAAGGTTCCGGCTCGCGCCTTGGAACGCAAATCGCTCTACGACCGGCTGACGAAACTCGAATTTGATCTCAACGAGGCCATCAAGTCCGAGCGTTACGAAGATGCCGCCCGCGCCCGCGATGAAATCAACCAAGTCAAACAAACCTTCCCTCCCAAATCTGCGCGCTAAGCCCATGACCATCTCGTCGCTGATCGACACGCCGTCTGAGCTGACCGATTCCTCCAGCAATAAGACTGCGATCGTGTTGATGACGCGGGTGCGGCTGGCGCGGAATCTGGTTGGAACACCTTTTCCCGGTTGGGCGAAACCCGTGCAACGCAGCGAAATCTTCGAAACCTGCCGGAATGCGGTGGCGGCGACTGCGCCGATGAAGCGTTGCCTGAATGTCGGCGTGGGTGAGCTGACCGACCTCGAGAAGCAGATTCTAGTGGAACGCCATCTGATCAGCCGCGAACTGAGCGGTGCAAAGAACGGCTCCGGCGTGGTGATCAGCAAGGATCAGGCGCTCTCCGTGATGGTAAACGAAGAGGATCATCTTCGCATTCAAGTGCTGCGCTCCGGCTTTCAGCTGAAGAAGGCATGGAATACGATCAACGAGCTCGATTCGGCATTGGAAGAAAGCCTCGACTTCGCATTTTCCCCTACCCTCGGCTACCTCACGGCGTGTCCTACGAATCTCGGGACGGGCATGCGCGCCTCAGCGATGATGCATCTGCCGGCCTTGGTGATTGCCAACCAGATGGAGAAGGTCGTGCGCGCCGTTAACCAGCTCGGCATGGTGGTGCGCGGTCTCTTCGGCGAGGGGTCCGATGCCAGCGGGAGTATCTTTCAAATTTCCAACCAGACCACTCTCGGCGAGTCCGAGGAGGAAATCATCAAACGCCTCGGCAGCGTGTTGAGTTCCATCGTCGATCACGAGTTGAACGCTCGCGAAAAACTCCTCGAAGCCGACGCCGGTAAACTTTTCGACAAGATCGGGCGCGCCTACGGCATTCTTCAGAACTGCCATCTCCTCAACTCCGGGGAAGCGATGAACCTCCTTTCTCTTATCCGGCTGGGTGTAGATCTCGGAATATTTGCCGATACCAACCGGTCCGTGATCGACCGCCTCTTCATCGAGGCGCAGCCAGGCCATCTCCAACACGCGCAGAAGGGCGAATTTGAACCCGACCAGCGCGACCTGTTGAGAGCGGTCCGTTTGCGCTCCGAATTTGCGAACTTCAGCCGACCGGATTTCACTTTCACAACGAACGGTAAAAACTAACTGCCCTCAGACCTAAATCCATGTCCCAGGAACCGATGAACAATTTCACGCCGCGCGCGCAACAGGTGCTCGCGTTGGCTCGCAAGGAGGCCGATCGCTTTCACCACAACTACGTCGGCACCGAGCACATTTTGCTCGGCTTGATCAAGCTCGGCCAAGGCGTGGCCGTGAGCGTGCTCCAAAAGATGGGGCTCGACCTTGAAACCGTCCGCTCTGCCGTCGAAAAACAGGTCGGCACGGGTCAGGAGACGAAGGCGCAAGGCAGCATTCCCTACACGCCCCGGGTAAAAAAAGTCCTCGCGCTTGCCGGCAAGGAGGCGCGCACCCTGAACCACTCTTATGTGGGCACCGAGCATATCCTCCTCGGCCTTCTTCGTGAAGGTGAAGGCGTGGCCGCCCGGGTGTTGAAGTCCCTCGACATCGACATCGAGCGCACCCGCAACGAAATTCTCCGCGAACTCGATCCGCAATTCTCGGGCAGCCAAGGTGCCGAAGGCGGCAGCGAGGAAGCGGCAGCAGGCGGCTCGCAACGCCCCGGCGCCCAGACCGAGGATAAGAAGGAAGTGAAGACGCCGGCGCTGAAAGCGTTTGGTCGCGATCTCACCGAACTTGCCCGCAAGGGAGAAATGGATCCCGTCATCGGGCGCAAAAACGAGATCCGCCGAGTGGTTCAGATTCTCTGCCGCCGCACCAAGAACAATCCGGTCCTCATCGGCGAAGCCGGGGTCGGCAAGACCGCGATCGTCGAAGGGCTCGCGCAGGAGATCGCGGGCGGAAACGTTCCCGAGCTGCTCCGCGACAAGCGCGTGATTACGCTCGACCTGGCTCTGATGGTCGCCGGCACGAAGTATCGCGGC
>JBDSSU010000268.1:0-3956 GCA_039928635.1 Opitutaceae bacterium
TTTGCATCGGTCGGCGGTTACAGCGCTGCCACGATTGCCGATTTCGACACCCGCTTCAAAGCGTTCCTTGATGATGCCAGTGGCACCAACTCGAAGCTCAAGCTCCTCTGGATCGGCTGCGGCAAACAGGACTCGCTCTTCGCTTCCAGCCAACGGATGGACGCCTCGCTGACCGCGAATAAAATTCGGCACACTTTTTTCGAAATGGAAGGCGTCCATAATTACGTCGTGTGGCGCCGCTGCTTCGAGGAGACGGCGACGTTGCTCTTCCGCTGAGTCCGGTTGCGACGCACCACGAGCCGGCCTTGATCGCATCCCCGGGGGCTCGCGCACTCTTGCCAAAATTTCCTGCAGCCGCGACGTTCCTCCCCTCCCCATGTCCTCTCCCATTACCCGCCGTCACGCCCTCAAAACCATTGCCGGAGCGGCCACGCTTGCCAGCCTGACCCGAGTCACCGCCGCCGAACAAAAATCCGCCGCCACTCCCGCACCGATGTCCACCGCCGCCCCCTCTGGTTTTCGCCACTCGGTCTGCAAATGGTGTTATGAGCGAACCTCCGTCGACACGCGTGCGAAGACCGGGAACGACCTGGCGCTGCTGGAAACGCTGGCGCAAGCCGCGAAGGACATCGGGATGTCATCGGTCGAGCTGCTCCAGCCTTCGGAGTTTCCCACGCTCAAGGAATACGGCCTGACCTGCGCGATGGTTTTTAATCCGACGGATAAAACTCCCCAAGGCGTCACGGTCGGAGGAATTCCCAAGAGTTGGAATCGTCTCGAGCATCACGACACGCTCGTGACTGCCTACGAAAAACGGATCGCTGAAGTTGCCGACAGCGGGTTCGAAAATCTGATCTGTTTTTCCGGCAACCGGGAAAAGATGGACGATCAGCAGGGCCTGGAAAATTGTGTGATCGGCCTGAAACGGATTCTCCCCATCGCGGAAAAGCGCGGCGTCAATCTCGTGATGGAGCTGCTCAACTCCAAGGTGAACCACAAGGACTACATGTGTGATCGCACGCCGTGGGGGGTGGAACTCGTCAAGCGGCTCAGCTCCGAGCGCTTCACGCTCCTCTACGATATCTACCACATGCAGATCATGGAGGGAGATGTGATCCGCACGATTCAGGAGAACCACAAATACTTCGGCCACTATCACACCGCCGGCAATCCGGGTCGCAACGAGTTCGAGCCGATCGACACGCAGGAGCTCAACTACCCCGCGATCATGCGCGCGATCAAAGCGACCGGTTTCAAGGGCTTCGTTGGGCAGGAATTTATTCCGAAGCGCGAACCCATTGCATCGCTTCGCGCCGCGGTGAATATCTGCAGCGTCTAGGGAAGTCGTCCCGAACTTCCCCGTTGTCATTCTGAGTGTAGCGAAGAATCCAGCGGGAGATGCGAAGCCTTTCAGCGTGCGAGTATCCCGATGGATTCTTCGCTACGCTGCTGATGGATGGGGAGCACGGGTATTTTGCCCGTGGGTTCGGAACAGAGGCGGGACGTCCGTGCCAATCACACGGCTCGACAGCTCTATGACAGTTCATCGCCTGCCCTCCATGGGATGCCCCCCGGGCGCAGCGACGAGCGATCTGGAACCCCTCTCGGATGAGCGCAGCTAAATCCCGTCCATCCTCTCATTCGCGGGCTTCGTCTTGGTTAAGCCGCCTGCTTGGCGTCGCCGTACTCGACCTGACTCCGCTACGCACCTCGCGGGAGTACCGGCTGCTTTTCATCGGGCAATTCGTTTCGGCCTTTGGCTCCGCGCTGAGCTATGTGGTGCTTCCGTGGCAGATGTTTCAACTCACGCAGTCGACGCTGCTCGTGGGTTTGTTGGGCGTGGTGGAGTTCGTGCCGATGCTGGGCTTCGGTCTGGTGGGCGGTGTGCTCGCGGACCGGGTCGACCGGAGGAAAATGATCCTCTGGGCCGAATGCGGGCTGGCGGTTTGCTGTACCGCGCTGACCGCGAACGCGATGTTGGCGCACCCGCGCGTCTGGGCGCTGTTCGTGGGCGCCGCCTGTTTCGCCGCGTGCAACGCCATCCATCGCCCCGCGCTCGACTCGCTCACGCCGCGGCTGGTGCCAGTCGAACAGCTTCCCGCCGTCGCCGCGCTTTCGACGCTGCGCAGTTTCGCTTTTATCGTTGGTCCCGCGGCGGCCGGGATGATCGCCACCGCGTTTGGAGCCGCGCCGGCCTTTGCGTTGGATCTCGGAACCTACCTCGTCGCGATCACCACGTTGCTGCTGATGAAGTCGATTCCGGTTTCGCGTGAGACCAATCTCTCATCGCCTGTGGGCAGTATCGTGGAAGGCTTGCGCTATGCCCGCGGCCGGCCGGAGCTGCTCGGAACCTATCTGATCGATATCAACGCGATGTTCTTCGCGATGCCGCTGGCCTTGTTCCCGGCGCTCGCCCGCGAGTTCGGCGGCTCCGCGGTGGGGCTGCTTTACTCCATGATGGCGCTGGGCCCGCTCCTCGTTTCGCTCACGTCAGGCTGGACCGCGCGCGTGGAACGACAGGGGCTCGCCATCGTCATCGCCGTCATCGTCTGGGGAGTGGCGATCATCGGATTCGGCGCCGCTCCCAATCTCTGGATCGCGCTCGCGTGTTTACTCGTGGCCGGTGCCGCGGACGGCGTCAGCGGGATTTTTCGCATGACGATCTGGAATCAAACCATCCCGGATCGCCTCCGAGGGCGCATGGCGGGCATTGAAATGGTGAGCTACCTTTCCGGCCCGTATCTCGGCAACGCCCAGGTGGGTTTCACCGCGAGCCTGCTCGGACTTCGCACCGGAATCATGTGGGGCGGCGCCGCGTGCGTGGTCGGCGCTGGTGCGCTCGCGAGGATGTTGCCGGCGTTTATCCGGTATCACAGCCGCGACGGCATCGCGCGCAAAGCGGCGGAGGATGCCGCCTTTCAGGCGTCGCAGCGATAGCCCACGCCATGCACCGTCACAATCGTGACCGGTGAGTCGGGGGTCGCTTCGACTTTCTTCCGTAGCTGGGCGACGTGCTGGTCGAGGGTGCGCGTCGTGCCGAAATAATCCACGCCCCACACCGCGTTGAGCAGCATGTCCCGGGTGAGCACTTCGCCCGCATGTTGCGCGAACACTTCCGCCAGCCGCAGCTCGCGTGACGTCAGCGCATTTACCCGTCCCGAAATTTTTGCGGAAAACTTCTTCCGATCGATCTCCGCCGGTCCGAGTCGAAACGTCGGTGGCAGGTTCGAGGGCGATGGTTCCGCGTTCGTCCTGCCCCGCCGCAACAGCGCTTCCACCCGCGCGAGGAGTTCATGAACGCCGAAGGGTTTCGTGACGTAGTCGTCGGCTCCCAGTTTTAGTCCGACCACTTTGTCGACCTCCTCGCCTTTGGCGGTGAGGAAAAGAATCGGCACCCGCGCCCCACGCGCCCGCAATTCTCGGCACACGTCGTAACCGCTCGCCTTCGGCATCATCACATCCAGCAGCACCAGATCGAATTTCTCCTGCGGAAACAGCTTCAACGCCTGCGCGCCATCACCGGCCGCGGTCACCGCATAGCCTTCGCTCTCGAGCGTAGCGATAAGTCCGAGGCGAATATTGGCGTCGTCTTCCGCGATCAGGATTTTGGCTTTCATGGCAGTTCTAGTTCGGGCGTTTGAAATGTGGGCGGGGTGCCCTCACCCCGTTGGATTCGGTTTTCGCAAGCCATGCCTCGCCGGGTGACGGCACCCGGCCTACATCCAATCTTCCGCAGAGTGACTGAAGCAACCGGCTGACACTTTTGGCGGCGATTTTTCATGGCAGTTCGAAAACAAACTCGGCGCCCTTCCCCGTTCGTGGCACGTAACGCAGTTCGCCGCCCAATCCGCGGGCGAGCTGGCGCGCGATGCTCAGTCCCAGCCCCGCTCCGCTCTTCTCCGCAGTGAGCGCGTCGTCCACCCGGTGGAATTTCTCGAAGATCCGCTCCCGGTGTT
>JBDSSU010000269.1:0-3295 GCA_039928635.1 Opitutaceae bacterium
ATCGCCGTCCCATCCTCGATCATACCGAGGCGAACCCGCTCAAGCTGCTTCGCCAACCAGTCGTGGTCGAAGGTGAGCGGCGCCATGGTGTAAGCTTTACCCGCAAACAGCACCACGCCGATCCGATCGGTGGTGCGCTCCTCGATGAAAGCCTGGATCACCGGCTTCACGGCTTGGAGGCGATTCATCCGGCTCCCGACTTTCTCGTAGTCTTCCGCGCGCATCGAGCCGGAGAGGTCGACCGCGAGCATGATGTCGTAGCCCTGCGAACGGACCTCCCGTTTGTCTTCGACGCGCTGTGGCCGGGCGAGGGCGACGATCAGGAGAACGACGCCCGAAAGGCCCATGACGACGGGCCACCGGGAAACGCTCGCCAGCGAGGGACGATGCCATGCCGCGGCGAATGGAACGAGCAGCACGGAAACACGCCGCCGCCCTCGCACCCAGACGATCAACGGCAGCGCCAGGAGGGCGAGCAGCCAGATCGGATCTTTGAAAATAAAATGGCTCATTGCGAGAGCGTCATTCTGGGCGGAGCTGCTGTTTTTGTAGCACGGGCATCTTGCCCGTGGGTTCGGAACACGGGCGGGACGCCCGTGCCACGACAAACTTTCGAGCACCGAGACGTTTTTCCCAACCGGCAAAAAAATGAGTTCATTTTTCAGCGCCGTCCGCCCGCGCGCATGCGGGCGTGGAAAAACCGCACAAGTGCATCCAGACGATTTTGATCAGTGCCAACGACGAGCCGGCTCATCGCGTCCGGGAAAAGACTTTGCCACGAGGCTTCGCGTTCCGCCCGCCACGCCGCGTGGGCCGCCCGTTCGGCGCCGCTTCCTTCGAGCGTCACGAGTCGGCCGGCACCTGGATCATAAGCGGCGAACACTTCGTCGTTGGGCAATTCGCGTTCCCACGGATCGTCGACACGAAAGCCCATCGTTTGGTAACGGCGTTGCGCCACGGCCCAGCCCTCTGGTTCAAGTCGAGGGGGAAAATCTCCCAGCCAGAGCAACACGCTATGCTTCGGCGCCGCGCGCGCGAGCAGGCGCCAGGGGATTTCCGGTGCGCGGTCGGTGGGAGCCGGAGCCGGTCGCGATAGCAAGGTCGCTGCCGCGTGCAGAATCTGGCCGCGCCCGCGCACCGGCTCGCGAAAGAAATGTCCCTCGGGCCCGGCGTGAATAAAGCCGACCCGGTCGCGATTCACGGCGCCGAGCAGCATGACCAGCCCGGCGAGTTCCAGCAGGGCCTCCCGCTTCGATTGCGCGCCGGAGCCGAAGTGGAGGGACGGTGAATCTTCGAAGACCACGAGGAGCGTGACCTCACGTTCCTCGACGAATTTCTTGCGGTAGGGTTCCCCGAGACGGGCGGTGACGTTCCAATCGATGTCCCGCACGTCGTCGCCGAAAGTATATTTTACGACCTGATCGAACTCCATCCCGCGCCCGCGAAAGGCGGAGCGATACTCGCCGCTCAACACATTTTCCACCGCGTGGCGCACGCGCCACTCGAGCTGACGCAACATCGCCAAAGGCGCGGCTGCGGGAGCGGTGGATGTGGGGCTGGTCATGTTCAGGTCGTTGTCGTTGGTCTTACTCGTGATCGTAGTCGTTTCGCGTTGAGACAGGTGCTGGGCCGGGCACGAGAGCGCTCACGGTCAAGAGCACGAAGATTTCAGCTGAGGGTGGGGACGGGGGTCTTCTTGATCACATCCGCGATGATTTTGTCGGGGCTGATTTCTTCCGCTTCCGCTTCGTAAGTGAGGCCAATCCGGTGACGCAGGACGTCGTAGGCGATATCCTGCACGAGTGAAGGTGAGACGTAATCCTGTCCGCGCAACCAAGCGAGGGCCCGGCTGGCCTGGTAAAGCGCGAGGGAGGCGCGAGGCGACGCGCCGAAGGTGAGATATTTTTTCCCCGCGGTACCCGCCTCGGCGAGTGCACGCGTGCTGCGGACGAGCGAAAGGATGTAGCCCTGCACGACCGGCGCGAGGTGGATCCGATCGACCTCGGCGCGAAGCGTGAGCAACTCCTCGCCATCGGACACGGCGGTAAGAGCGGGCTGCTTGGTGACCTGTCCCCAACGTTGCATCATCGTCGATTCCTCTTCTGCGCTCGGATAATCGACCAGGAGCTTGAAGAGGAAACGGTCGGTTTGCGCCTCGGGCAAAGGGTAGGTGCCTTCCTGTTCGACGGGGTTCTGCGTCGCCATCACAAAGAAGGGCTTTGGCAACGGGTGCGTCTGCCCGCCGATGGTCACCTGGCGCTCCTGCATCGCCTCCAGGAGCGCGCTTTGGACCTTGGCGGGAGCCCGGTTGATTTCGTCGGCGAGGACGAGATTGGCGAAGATCGGACCGCGATGGGCGCTGAACTCACCGGTTTTTGGCTGGAAGATCATGGTCCCGACGACGTCGCTCGGCAGCAGATCGGGAGTGAATTGCACGCGCTCGAATTGCACCCCCAACGCGGTCCCGAGCGACTTCACGAGCAAGGTCTTCGCGAGTCCGGGCATGCCCTCGAGCAGCACGTGACCGTTCGCGAGCAAGGCCACGAGCAGGCGTTCAACCACCGCATCCTGACCGATCACAGCCTTGCCAATTTCGCCGCGGAGTTTTTGAGACCAAGCTGGACCAGTAGACATAAAGTGGTGAGAGAAGAGGAGCCGGTGTGACTCGGAGCAACTGAAAGAGTTTCCCGCAGAAAAACCAGCCGCCATGAGCATACCAACCGAAATCGTTGAACGACTGATCGCAATCGGCGTGCGGCCGGAGGACATCGAGGAGCGGTTCGTGCGCGGCGGCGGACCAGGTGGGCAGAAAATCAACAAGACTTCCTCCACCGTCTGTTTGCGCCACGCTGCCACGGGGATGGAGGTGCGCTGCCAACGCGAGCGGTCACAGGCAGCCAACCGTGAGCTCGCCTGGCAGGCGCTGTGCGGGAAACTGGAAGGCCGGAAAAAGGCCGCGGCGGCCGCCGCGGAACAGTTGCGGGAAGCCGAACGTCGCCGGACACGGCCGAAATCCCGCGGTCAAAAGCTTCGGATGATTGAAACGAAGAAACACCGGGCGAAACATAAGTCACGGCGCGGACGGGTCGGTGGCGAGTGGTAGACGCCCGCGGCACGCCTCTCCGGTGCGCCTTCAAAGCAACCGCCGTCGTCGCCTTGAAAAAACGGAACGGTTGGCGACGAACGGGAGATCGGAATCGTGGCAGTCCGATAGTCCGAGCGACCTTCCCCCTTCAGCGAGCCGCGCGCCCGGCTCCTCCTTGCTTAACATCCGACTGTCGATGGGCCGCCCGAT
>JBDSSU010000270.1:0-7949 GCA_039928635.1 Opitutaceae bacterium
GTGTCCATTTTTTCGGAGGAAACTTTAGCAGGCTCACAGGGAATCCAGATTTCTGTCGTCCTCTGTGATCTCTGTGTCCGAGCTCCGTGAACTCTGTGGCAAAAAAGAACGCGCGAAATGCGTGAAAAAGCCGAACACCTCTACGCCGCAATCTCCGCGGCTTTCGTATCGCGGTTGTTCCAGTCGACATTTCGCGTGAGGAACATGATCGCGCCCAAGGCGGCGAAGAGCGCCGCCGTCCCGGCGAGCAGCGCATAATATTCCATGCGCAAGACGATGTAGAGGATGCCGTGGACGCAGGCGAGGAGCGCCGCGATCACCAAGGCACGTCCGTGGCTCCGCAGAATCGACGTGCTATAGAACACCACCAGCAGCGATGACGCGGCCGCTGCGCCCAGATAAGCCATACCGGGTTGCCAGACCTCCCCCAGCGCCAGCAGCGCGAGATAAAAAAGACAGAGGGCAACTCCGACCAATCCGTAGTGCACCACGTGCAGCCGCAGGGACGTCAGGGCCTCGAATAAAAAGAAAGCGGAAAACACCAGCGACAGCACCAGCACGCTGTGTTTCAGCGCCCGCTCGACCATGCGATACGGCTCGAAAGTCGCGGCGGGAACGGCCGCCCGCTCATTGAGCGCGCGGGCAATCTCGGGCGGCGTGTTGTTCTGCCGCCGCTCCTGCTGCAGCTGATTCACGAGGTGCAGTGGCGCCTGAAGGAGTAATACCAAGCCGGCAATAAACAGGAGCTTTAGCGTGATCGCATTCGCACGATCGGTTTTGCGCGCAGGCACTGGAAGAACAGGAGGGGTTTGCATGGCGACCACCGTAAGCGTTCCAAGTGAAGCCAGTATGAAGCGGGCATGAAATCGCCATGAAAGCGGGGACGGATGCGACGCTGCACCGCGAAATGCGACGTGAAGCCGCTCGGCAGTCCCCTGGTCATCGCGAGAACTGAACGAAGAACCGGGAATTTCCGTGGATGGCGCAGTAAAAATCCTCAGGGCAAATCCAAGGGGTAATTTCAAAAACCGCTGCATTTCAAAATTCTGCCTGGTCCGGGGATCGCACGCGTCCCGGAACCAGCTCGTCGCCGCCAATCTCCCTGCGGAATGACCAACCCGTCGCGCCTAACCAGAAAAACTCAGACCAAAATTCAACCACGGCATGAGCCACAGAGGACACGGAGCTCGGACACAGAGGCCACAGAGCAAGACACGATGTTTGGCTCTGCGAACTCTGTGTCTGCGCTCTGTGCCCTCTGTGGCAAAAGAATCTTCACGAAAAGTGTGAGGCATGCGGGCTAACCCCGCGAAATCGTCCCGGGCCAGTCGGAAGTTTCGGCGCGCAAGCTATCCCACCGGCAGCGACAGCACCGCTCTTGCTCCGCCCTCGGCTCGATTCTCCAGGGTGATATCGCCACCGTGCAACCGGGCGATTTCCCGCACAATGCTGAGGCCCAGGCCGCTGCTCTTTCGACCGGTGTCCGGTCGCGGTAGCGAATAGAACCGGTCGAAAATCTTTTCCAGAGCGTAGTCGGGCACCCCCGCGCCGCTGTCCTCGACGATCGCGAGTGCCCGTCCGTCCCTTAATTCCGCCCGCATCGCGACCGTCCCTCCCGAGAGGGTGAACTCGATCGCATTCTGCACCAAGTTTGAGACCGCTTGCTCCAGGAGGAATTTATCCCCGCGGACCCGGAGCGGACTTTCCAACGAGCAACGCACCGCAACTTTTTTGGCGGCGGCAAAACTTTCGGCGTGCCCGGCGACCTCGCTCATGATGGCGGCCAGATCCACCTCCGCATGCAAGGCGCCGTCCTTCCGCGCCTCCAAGGCAGAGAGCTCGAGCAAGCGATCGACGATCTGCAGCAGGCGGTCCGACTCGGCGCGAAGATTCGCGACAAATTTGATCCGCTCCTCGCGCGGCATCTCCTCGGTCAGCAACTCCGCGGCGCCGCGAATTCCAGAAAGCGGCGCCTTCAGTTCATGCGCCAGCGCCTGGGTGTAGCGTTCGACGTGGGCCTTTCCTTCGAGCGCGATGCGCATCTCCTCGAAGGCCCGCGCCAGCACGGCGATTTCAGTCGCCCGCGACGTCATCGGCGCGACCGCTCGCTGCCCGTCGCGCACGGCCATGGCATAGGCCGTGAGCCGCTCGAGCGATTGCGTCAGACGCGACGCGATCCACCACCCCGCGACCACCATGGTCAAAGCGAGGTAGCTGGCGTAGCGCGCAATCCGCCACCGCGCCTGGCTGACACCCTCCGTGATGGTGCTGAGCTGGCGACCGACGCCCACCCATCCCGCCAGTTCGCGGTTGATCCTCACCGGTGTGCGGACGCGGAGTTCTTCGCCCACGATGGCGACGTTCGGCACCGTGTAGTTTTCCGAAGCGGCCCGACCTCCGCCCCGCATCGGCCATTCGTAGATTTGCCCCACGTCCCGGCCCAGCGCCGAATCAAATACCACCCGCTCCTCCCGATCGCTCGCGAAGACGCGCAGCAACTCCGTATTCGGCGGCAACGCGTTGAGCCGCTGAACCCACTCATCTCCCGCCGGCGATCCTTGCGAAGCCAGCACCGCCAGAAACGCCGCCGTATCCCCCATGGTGCGGCGCATCGACTCAATATAGCGCAGCCGCACCTCGCGCAGCACCATCGCCATCAGGACGACGAACGCCACCCCCGAGACCGCGACATACACGCTAAAAATCGCCGTGCGAATTTTCACGAGTCGCAACCGGTCCGCAGCGAATAACCCATCCCCCGATGCGTTTGAATCGGCTCGGTATCGGGGGTGACCGCGCGAAGTTTCGCGCGCAACGTTTTGATATGCGCGTCGACCGTGCGATCCAGCGCGGAGCCAGGATCCTCCCACGCCGCCTGCATCAATTGGTCACGCGAAAAGACCCGGCCCGGCCGCGCCGCCAGCACCTTGAGCAAACGGAATTCGTAGCGCGTGAGATCAAGCACCACGCCGCGGCACGAGATCACACAGCGTTCATCATCCACGACAAAATTTTCTCGGTTGGGGACGGTCGCGGCGGCGCTCGGCGGCGGCGGCGCGCTGTTCACCCGACGCAGAATGGCCTTCACGCGCGCCGTGAGTTCGCGAGGGCTGAACGGCTTCACGAGATAATCATCGCCCCCGAGCTCAAGGCCGAGGACGCGATCGAGCTCGGTGTTGCGTGCCGTCAGAAAAATGATCGGCACCGCGGAGCGGGCGCGAATCGTTTTGCAGAAATCGAAACCCGTGCCGTCGGGCAAACCCACATCAAGCACCACCAGCGCAAAATCGTTTTTCTCGAGCGCCGCCAGACCCGCGCGTCCCGTCGCACACCATTCCGGAACGAAGCCTTCCGTCTTCAACGCATAGATCAAGGTGTCGGCGATCGCCGGCTCGTCCTCAATGATCAGAATCCTGGGCGTACTCACGAGTGCGCTTCAGCCGGGGATAGAGGTTAGATCCGCGCCACGCTCAGCTGCGCGATGACGGCCGGCAGCAGCGCATGCTCGGCTGCGTGGATCTTCGCGGCCAGGGTTTCCAGCGTGTCGGTCGGCTCGATGCGCACGGGCGCCTGGTCGAGAATCGGCCCGCCATCCACTTCGACCGTCACGCGGTGCACCGTGCAGCCGGTGATCTTCACCTCGCGCCGAAACGCCTGTCCGATGCCATCCAACCCGGGGAAGCTTGGGAGCAAGCTCGGATGGATGTTGATGATTTTCCCGGCGAAGAAGGTCAGAAAAGGCTGCTTCAGCACCCGCATGAATCCGGCGAGGACGATCAGGTCCGCCTGGCATGCCATGATCCCCGCGATGTAGTGCTGCTCCGCGTGTCCGTCCAGTTTCGTCTTGTACGGCGCCGGATCGAGAAAAGTGGCCGGGACATCGTATTTCGCGCCGAGCGCGAGAATCCCGGCGTCCGGCTGGTCCGAAAAAATCTGGACCACGCGGGCGCGCCCCAGTTTCCCCGCCTGCTGGGCCTGGAGAATCGCCTCTGCATTTGAGCCGCGACCGGAACCTAGAATGACGACACGCATGAATTAACTCCTCATGAACTCGACGATTCGCACTTCCCGGGTGGCGTGATCCGCCCAATGCACCACCGTGAAAGGCCCCGAGGTGTTCGCAAAATTTTTCCGCCCTGCTTCATCCAAAGACCAAGCTTCGCTTTCAGCATTCGGCTGTGCGGCCAGCAACCGGAAATAGGCCAACAAGTAGTCCTGCTCCTCGACGGAAAGGAAAAGCAAGGAGTCCACCGCGCGCTCCTCCAGCACGTAGCGGTATACATTTCGCGTCACGTGCGCTGCCGTCGCCGTTCGGCAATCAAGGCTTCGACCTGCTCCTGAGTCACTTTCCGTCCCGCGTCCATGGCCGCGTGAGCGACCGCAAGACGCTTCGGCGTTTCCGGGTCTTCAATCCATTTCAAGAGGCGCAGATGGCTCGCGAGTTCCGTTCTCTCGACGGCGCTCATGCGCTTGATCTCTTTTTTTACCTCGGCGACCGACATGCGTGAAAAGTTAATTCTCGAATTCGGGGAAGCAAGCTCACACCTCTCCTGCCGCCTTGATCCGCGCCACCAGCGCCGTGGTGCTGAAGCCAGGAAGGAAGGGGAGAAATTTTATCTCCGCGCCCACTTCCTGTAGCGCGCCGCGTTCACCGGAGTCGAGTTTCTCCAGCGTGTAGTCGCCGGCCTTGCAGTAAACATCCGGCCGCAGGGCTCGAATTTCCTGATCGAGCCGCGGGGTGTTGAAAACGAAAACCGCGTCGACGCACACGAGCGCGCCCAAAGCATAAGCCCGCTGTTCCTCGGATTGGATCGGGCGCGAAGGACCTTTGAGCGCGCGCACGCTGCTGTCGCCGTTCAACGCGATGAACAAAGCATCACCGAGCGAGCGCGCTTTCTGCAGATAGTAGAGGTGTCCCGTATGCAGCAGATCGAAAACTCCGTTGGTGAGGACCACGCGCTTCCCGGCCGTCTGGAGCTGATGGCGGGCCGCGATTGCCTGGGTGAACAACAGCAGTTTTGGATTGTCGAGAGTCACGGTCAGCGGAAGCCTCACCCTCCCCTCCGCCGTTGTAAATCCGGTTATCCCCGCTTTTTCTCCCACCACCCCGCATGAAAACTCGCATCGCCTCCGCCTTCCCTTCCCTGGTGATCGCCTTCGCCACCGTGTGCTCGCTCGCGACGCCGGCCTTCGCCTCCAAGGAAAATCCCGTGATCGGCCTTTCACTCGACACCACGAAGGAGGAACGCTGGCAGCGCGATCGCGATACCTTTACCGCCAAAGTTGAATCGCTCGGCGGAAAAGTGATCACGCAGTCCGCCAACGGCGACGACACGCGCCAGGTGCGCGATATCGAGGCACTCATCACTCGCGGTGTAGACGTGATCGTCATCGTTCCGCACAACGGCGAAGCGCTCACCCGGGCGGTTAAAGCCGCCAAGGACGCCAAGATTCCGGTGATCGCGTACGACCGCCTGATCATGAATTGCGACATCGATCTCTACCTCACCTTCGACAACGTGAAGGTGGGAGAACTGCAGGCGAAGTACGTGGCGGATCGCCTCCCCGCCGGCCGGGCGGCGCGCGTCGTAAGGGTCTTCGGCGCCCCCACCGACAACAACGCCAAGCTCTTCAAGCAGGGACAGGACAATGTGCTGCTCCCCCTCGTGAAAGCGGGGAAAGTTGAAATCGTTTTCGAAGACTGGGCGCTCGATTGGAAACCCGAGAACGCAAAAAAGATCGTCAACGCGGCCATCACGAAGAACGGCAAAGCCATCGACGCGATCATCGCCTCGGCGGACAGCGTTTCCGGCGGCGCCATCCAGGCGCTCCGCGAAGAAGGTCTCGCCGGAAAGGTGATTGTCACCGGTCAGGATGCCGACCTCGCCGCCTGCCGCCGGATCATCGCCGGGCAGCAGACGATGACGATCTACAAGCCCCTCAAAAAACTCGCGGACTATGCCGCCATCGCCGCGATGGATCTGGCGAAGGGCAACAAGATCCCGGCCATGGCGACGATCGATAATAATTTCAAGAAGGTGCCGGCCGTTTTTCAGGACGTGATCTCGGTCGACAAAGACAATCTGCAAGCGACGGTCGTGGCGGATGGGTTTCAGAAAGCGTCGGATCTGAAGTAGGGCGCGGGCGCGCAGGATAAACCGAT
This sequence comes from Opitutaceae bacterium, assembly GCA_039928635.1. Lineage (GTDB taxonomy): Bacteria > Verrucomicrobiota > Verrucomicrobiia > Opitutales > Opitutaceae > DATAKE01. The sequence continues at coordinate 6,164 of JBDSSU010000270.1, forward strand.
GTCCGCCGCCCTCCTCGAAGCCCGCCATCTCACGAAGAAATTCCCCGGGGTGGTGGCGCTGCGCGATGTGGCGTTCGACCTGCGGGCGGGGGAAATCCACGCGTTGTGCGGTGAAAACGGCGCCGGGAAATCCACCCTGATCAAACTGCTCTCCGGGATCCATCCCCACGGCTCCTACGAGGGTGAGCTGCACGTGGAAGGGCGGACGGTTGCGTTTCGAAATATCCGGGATGCGGAAGCGGCAGGGATCGCCGTCATCACGCAGGAATTCGCGCTCGTGGACGGATTAAGTGTGGCGGAAAACATCTTCCTCGCGCGCGCCCCATGTCGCGGCATGCGGATCGACTGGCTGGAGATGAACCGTCGCGCCGGGGAACTGCTGGCGGATTTCGGACTGGCCATCGCACCCGAAACTCCGGTGAGCGCTCTGGGCATCGGCCACAAGCAGCTCATCGAAATCGTTCGCGCGATGGATAAACAAACCCGTGTGCTTGTGTTGGATGAGCCGACCGCCGCGCTCACAGAGCAGGAGGTCGCGGTCCTGCTCGATCATCTCCGGCGGCTGCGGGCGCGCGGCACCGCTTGCATCTATATTTCGCACAAGCTCGACGAAGTCTTCGCGATCGCCGACCGGATCACCGTTCTCCGCGACGGCTCGAGCATCACAACGCTCGCGACCAGCGCGGCGACCGTACCACTCGTGATCAAGCACATGGTCGGTCGGGAGATCACGGACTTGTTCCCGCGCAAACCGCCGCTGTCTCCGGGTGAGGTACAGCTGGCCGTGCACGGTTTGAACGTCGCCCCGAAAGCGGGCGAACCCGCCTTCCTTCACGAGATCAATTTCGAGCTGCGCGCCGGCGAAGTGCTCGGCTTCGGTGGACTGATGGGCGCGGGGCGGACGGAGTTGCTCATGCATCTTTTCGGAGCGTGGGGGCATCGTCTCAGCGGTGTGGTGACGCTCCACGGCCAGGCCTACGCCAAGCCTGATCCGCGAAGCTCGATCGGACGCGGCCTCGTGCTCGCGAGCGAAGATCGGCGACGCTATGGACTGATCCTCCAGCAAGAGATCGCCTTTAACCTTTCGCTTTCGAGCCTCGCGCAATTCGTCCGCCTCGGCCGACTCGATCAGGCGGCGGAACACGTGCGCAACCAACACTTCTTTGATTCGCTGCGCGTGAAAGCACCGGGCCAGCAGGCGCGCGTCGGTGGGTTATCCGGCGGCAACCAACAAAAAGTGGTGCTGGGAAAGGCGCTCATGACGGAGCCGACGGTGGTGATGCTCGATGAGCCGACGCGCGGCATCGATGTGGGCGCGAAGCTTGAGGTGTATGAATTGATCAACCGTCTCACGGCTGAAGGCAAAGCGGTGATCCTCGTTTCCAGTGAACTTCCCGAACTCATGGGGATGAGCGATCGCATCATCATGCTGCATGAGGGAAGTATGGGCGGCCATTTCACGCGCGCCGAATTCACGCAGGAACGCCTGCTCGCCGCCGCGATGGGGCATGCCCCCGCGGCTGCGGCCTGAGTCATGAAAACCGCGTCATTCTTCCGGAACCTCGCCATGCCGATGGCGCTCGTCGTGATCGCCGTTTTTTTCGGGGCGAAAGAACCGTCGTTTCTCGGAGCGAGAAATCTCACGCAGTTGCTCATTGAGTTTTCAATCGTCGCCACCCTGGCGCTCGGGATGTTCATGATCATCCTTACCGGGAACATCGATCTCTCCGTGGGCAGCGGGGTGGGTTTGGTGGGTGGCGTGTCGGCGGTCCTGATCTTTCAGCAC
>JBDSSU010000271.1:0-3616 GCA_039928635.1 Opitutaceae bacterium
CAGATCGGTGGCCCGCCGGGCCCCGTGCAGCACGGCGTCGAGATATTCCAACACGGTCTCATTTCCCTCCAGTTCCATCTTGGCGAGTTCTGTGTAGCCGTTGATCGCGGCCAGCACGTTGTTGAAATCGTGGGCGATGCCACCCGCCAGCGTACCGATGGCCTCCATTTTTTGCGCCTGGCGAAACTGTTCCTCCAACTGTTTTCTCCCGGAGATGTCCTGCACCACCGCGACACAAAGGTCCGGGGGTTCGCCCGTGGCCCACATGGCCGAAACCGTCAGACTGACCCACACCGCGGAGTGGTCGGGCCGCAGATAGCGCTTTTCCCGCGTGTACTCCCGAATCACGCCCTCTTTCAATTGACGCAGCATCTCGCGGTCGCGCCCGACATCCAGCGGATGCGTGATCTCGGGAAATGTCAGCCGCTCCACTTCCTCGCGCGGGCGGCCGACGATCTCGCAAAAGCGCTGGTTGACGTGCACCAACCGACCCGTCGTCGCGTCGGCGAGAGATACGCCCACCGCGGCCTGCTCGAACAGAGCCTTGAAACGTTTTTCGCTCGTGCGCAGTGCATCTTCCGCCCGCCGGCGCTCGCTGACGTCCTGTTGAATCGCCACAAAATGCGTCGTCTTCCCCTTCTCGTCGCGCATCGGCGCAATCTGCCAGGCAAGGTCAAATTCGCTGCCATCCTTGCGGTAGTTGATGGCCACGCCAGAGAACTCTTCGCCGCGTTCCAGATTTTGCCGCAGGCGGCGCAACACGCTTTTTTCCGTGCGAGGTCCCTGTAAAATCCGGGGCGTTTTCCCGATGGACTCCTCCGCCGTATAGCCCGTCATTTTGGTGTAGGCCGCATTGACGAAAATAATTCTGGGACCCGGCAGGTCCAGATTTGCGTCAGTAACCATGATGGATTCTTGCGCGTGCTCGACGGCGGAACTGAGCAACCGCAACGTTTCCTCCGTGCGCTTGCGCTCCGTGAAGTCCCGACACGTTCCCGAGACCCGGATCAGCTTTCCCGACTCTCCGAAAACGGTTCTCCAGCGCTCCTCCAGATATTTAATCCGCCCATCGGGCAGGAGAATCCGGTGCTCCAACTTGAACGTGGACGCGCGATCGAGCGACCCGCGAAAAGCCTCGTCCACCTCGGCCCGGTCGTCGGGGTGCACGAACGCCAGAAACCGCTCATGCGTCGGCGAAAAACTGCGCGGATCGGCTTCGAAGATGCGGTAGGTTTCCTCCGACCAGGTGACGCCGAGGGTCGCCGCATCCGTTTCCCAACTCCCCACCTTGGCGACGGCCTGAGCTTCGAGCAGCCGCATTTTTTGCATCTCCAGCTCCGCCGCGAGCAAGCGAAAACGTTCTTCGCTTTCACGCAGCGTTTCGTCGGCTCGCTTCCGTTCCGTGATATCCCGCGCCACCACGACGATGCCGGTCACGTTGCCCGTTTTGTCACGAACCGGCACCTTGTCGGTCTGGACCCAAATTTCCCGCCCGTGAAGATCACGAAAACTGCCGGTGATGCCGAGTCTCGGAACTCCGGCGCGGATCACCTCCAGGTCGTCCGCAAAATACTTGGCGGCATCCTCCGGATAAATCTCCCGCGAAGGTCTCCCTTCGATAGCAGGCACGGGCAATCCGACCGCTTCCGCCACCCGCTGATTGACCCGCAGGATGCGATTTTCCGTGTCCTTGAACCAGATCAGGGCCGGCATCAGATCGAAGAGCACGCGCAATTCGGTTTGCTGCCGCTGAACCGCCTGCTCCGCCTCGATCCGTGCGGTCACGTCCAGGAGAGTCACGATCACCTCGCTCAATTCTCCCTCGGGCGTGAGCACGGGATTGGCGTTCACCAACAACCAGACGAAATCGCCGGAGGTGGGGCGCTTCAGTCCCAGGACGACATCGCGCACCGGTTGCCGGGTGGCATGGGCACGGCGATAGGGTAGCTCTTCGTCGGAGATCGGCGACCCATCTGCCCGCACCCGATTCCAAATTGGGTTCGGAACGGAGCGCGCCCTCAATTGCCCCTCATCGACGCCGAGCAATTCGGTCACCTTCGGATTGAAGGCAATGATTTCCAGGTTGGCACCGTGCACCACGACGCCTGCCGTGATGCCATGGAGCATGGTGCGGTAGCGCGCCTCGCTGAAATGCAACGCCGCCTCGGCTCGCTGGCGCTGCGTGATATCGCGGGCCACGATCGAGATCCCGATGACTGCCCCGCCCTCATCCTTGATCGGGGACGCCGTGACCGAGATGTGGATCAACGTCCCGCCCTTCGTCTGTCGCAGGGTTTCGAAGTGCCCGACATTTTCCCCCCGCTTGATTTTCTCCACGATGTGATGGTGTTCATCGGGCCGGCCGGTCGGATTCAGCTTTAAAATCGACGTCCCCACCATCTCGGCGGCCGTATAACCGAAAATCTTCTCCGCCCCCTTGTTCCAGCTGGTGACGATACTCTGCAGGTTTTTCCCAATGATGGCGTCTTCCGAGAATTCGACTACCGCGGCGAGACGCGTCGCGGCCACTTCCGCCAGCTTACGTTCGGTGATGTTGACGTGCATGACGACGACGCCGTGCTGGTAGGCGTCGTTGAGCGGGCTGACGGTCAGCTGGAACCAGCGCTGCTCCTTGGGCGCATGACAGGGGTACTCGACGGAAAAACTGCCCGCTTCCCCGGTCAGCACCGCCCGGATTCCGCTCGCGACTTGGTGGGCTTTGGAGGCGTTCGCCCCCCGAGCGCTTTCGCAGATCTCAAGGTAGTTGGTGCCGACTCCGTAGCCCGGGCTCTGGAACAGATTCGTCCGGGCGAACCGGCGCCACGCTTCGTTGACCGAGACGATCAGCCCATGCGCATCGAGCAAAGCGATGTTCGCGGGTAGCGCATCGAGGATCGCGATCTGCCTGGCCGCTTCCCGCAGACGCAAATTATCCGGAGAGCGCCGCGATAAAAATGTCTTCCCGTCGCGGCCCGCCACGGTGTCCCCTTCCCGCGCCGTCAGCTCCTCAAGGCGCCGCTCGGTTTCAACCAGAGTTGCAATCAGGGAAGGGATTTCGTCGCCCGCGTCGAAAGGCGGGTGAGTTTTGCCAGGGTTCATGCGACCAAGGTTCCCAGCCCCAACGCCTGCAACACGGTCCGCGTGTCGCTGACCGCACCGTTGATTTTACCCACCGCAGATGGCACGAGTTGCACCTGCGTCGGCGTCATAGAAATACCCTTCGGCAGAGCCTTTGCAGGATTTTGAAAGACGATGTTCTTGGGCTTCATGGATCTGGCTGCTTCACTGGTCGTTTTCGTTTCCGTTTTTCCCGGATGGAAAAGCCGCGGGGTGACCCGCGCTACTGGTCGGCCTTCGGGGTACAATTTACCCAATGATCGACACCCGAATGCCGGAGTTGAGCCACCGGCCCGCGCATCAGGGTGCGGGCATTCGCCGTCGGCCGGTTGCAATGATCTTCGCCGCAGGGCCTCATCCCGGGCTTCCTTCACCTCGTAGCGCAGCTGCGCGAGAGTGATCCGAAGCATTTGCGGAGCAGATCAACGTCATCGACCAGCAAATTTTCGGCATGTTTTCGGGGCTGGGAATCAACGGGACGGGTTTCGCCCCGCTGGAT
>JBDSSU010000272.1:0-10690 GCA_039928635.1 Opitutaceae bacterium
CAACCTCCACCCAAAATCCGCACCCCGCCCACCGCCGTGTAGTGGCGACCTTTCGCCCCGCCGCACGACTCATCAATCACTTCCACCGCCCATTGCCTCCAGTTGCGGAAGTCGGGTTAGGAAAAAAGCGGTCGAAAATTCGCTCGGTCCTCTGCGTCCAGATAAACCGCAGCTTCGCGGGAAATCCTTCCGTGCTCAGCCCGGCCGCATCACCTGCCCGATTGCGAGCACGAGCTGATCCCAGGTTTTCTCCTCGGCCTGAAGCTGCTTCCGTCCGGCCTTGGTCAGCGAGTAGAATTTCGCGCGCCGGTTGTTTTCCGACTGGCCCCATTCGGAATCGAGCCAGCCTTTGTGCTCCATGCGATAAAGGCAGGATAGAGGGAGCCATCCTCCACCTTGAGCACCTCGCTTGAGAGTACATCGATGCGCTGCGCGATGCCCCACCCGTGCGTCGAGCCTCCGTTCAGCACGCGCAAGATAAGCATATCGAGAGTCCCGGGAATCAGTTCAATTTTCGCCATTTCGTAACGGCGACAACCACCGCAGGAACGTCAGGAAATTGCTCTTCCTCGACGAGTCAAAACGAGACTGCCTGCTCGATCAACGTGCTCTGCGCTTCACCGGTCACGGGCACGCTTTTCTCCGCCACCGGAAGAGTGCGTTGCACCGCGACGCCTACAATTGCACCCGCTACCATCTCACTTTCAATCGGCGCACGCCCCGCCTGACGTGGAGCTAAAACCGGCGATGCGCTGGCTTTCACCACATCGTCAGTCGCAACACCGGGCCAGAAAAACAGCAATGGAAACAAAAACAGGAAGGGATTTTTCATGTTCTCGAAAAACCTTATCACGCCGGAGCCAGTCGTCGGTCAGCTGTAGGAAGCGAGCAGGGCCTCCAATTCCCGCTTCCGCGGCAGCAGCTGACGATGGTAGCGAAACGTGCTCCACGCGAAGATTGCGATGATGATGATCGGAAAGATCACGAACGCGGGAATCAGGATCTCGTCGCCCGCTTTCCCGACGGCTCGCAGCTGAAATACGATCAGCGGCAACACCACCAACGTCACGGCCTGCAGCCAGGAAACCGTCTTGTACCGGGCGCGTTCCACCCGGTTCTCATCGAGGAGCGCTCTCACGCTGGCGTTGATCGAACGATCGTAGTTCGGGTGCTGCGCCCGGTGGCGGCGGTACTGTCGGACTAAAATAACCCAGCCGATCACGGGCAGCGTTAAGAAGGGGATGATCGCCCACTCGCGACCGAGATCGATTCGATCGAGCTCCGGGGCACGTGCGATCAGATCGAAGATTATTTTTCCGATAAACGCCGCGAGGGCGACGCCCACCGCCGTCAGAAAAGCCACATTTCCGCGGTGGCGCTGTTTTAGATCGGTCACGAATTTCATTTTGATTTCCACGAGTTGCGCCGCCGTCGGCTGGTTTTGTGGCGAGCGCCACATGTTTTCGATGTCAGCGAAGTTCATGGGAAACCTCCTTCATGGAGTCGGATAATTTTTGTTTCAGTCGGGTAAGTCGTGCGCCGACGTTGCTCTCCGTCAGGCCGTGCATGTCCGCCATCTCCGCGTAACTCACTCCGTCGAGATGGAGCAGAATCAGCGATCGATCGACGGGCGGGAGCGCCCGGATGTGACCGTAAAGCAAATCCAAGGTCTCACGCTCCCGCTCCGATTTTGAGTTGACCGGGGCTTGCTCCGACACACTCAAAGTTTCGAAACGGTCGACGCGCTTCTGGTAGTTTCTCTGCGTTCGTTTCCACGTGAGGGCCGCGTTGTGCGCGACGCGGTAGATAAACGTCGAAGGTGCGGCCCCCGCCCGAAACGCCGGCACCGCCCGCCAGACCGCGAGCAGGAGTTCCTGCAACAAATCCTGACGATCCGCGCCTTCCGCGAAGCCATTCGCGACATGATGCAGCACCGCGGCATGTTCGCGGATCCAGCGGTCAAAAGCGGCGTTGTGTTCCTGGGTGGTCACAGAGGTTCACGTCATTAGAAGCAGCGGCCCCGAGATTCCTTACATACCTTCTCAAAATTCCACGGCTTCGGAGGCCGGATCGATGTAGTTGAACCACGAATGGACACAAAGGGACACGAATGAAAAACACGGGGAGACGGGCGCCTAAGCCACTCACTGAAAGGTGAGTGGAAGCCATGACTCCGGATTTTTTCCCGGTCGCTCTGATATTTTCGTCCATTCGTGTCTATTCGTGGTTTCTCAATGCATGGACGCGGCTTAGGCCCCTCGGGAAAGCCAACAGCAACGCCGGCTGCGCAAACGCGAACGAAGCTGCGGCGACAAAAAGGAAGCGCTGGTAATTTTCATCGGAGATCGCGGTAAGAGCAGCGCCAAGTTCACGGCGGAAAAACGCGTCAAGCAATCGCCCCGTCCGCCTCCACGCAACGCCGCCAGCCGCCGTACCGGCGACTCAATCGGCTCGCAGCGCGACCATGGGATCAACCTTTGCCGCCCGCCGCGCTGGGATCCAGCAGGCGCAGGCGCCGATAAAGCCAAGGAGCACCGCGCCGACGGCGAACGTGGCAGGATCAAGGGCCGAGACTTCGAAGAGCATCGTTTCGAGAAACCGCGTGAGCGCCGCGGCGGCGGCGATTCCCACCAGCAAGCCGCCTCCGGTCAGAATCAACCCACGCCGTGCCACCAGTCGCATGATCGCGCCGGGCTCGCCGCCGAGCGCAATCCGGATCCCGATCTCGGGGGTGCGCCGCGCAACCGTGTAAGACATCACGCCGTAGAGTCCGATGGCCGCCAGCAGGATCGCGGCGCCCGCAAACAGGATCATCAACACCAGGAAGAAACGCGGCACCGCCAGCGTTCCCGCCATCAGTTCCTCGGCGGTGGAGAGACGCCCGATCGGAAGTTTGGAATCGATCGCCGCCACCTGCTGCCTGATCGCCGGCATCACTTGTTGCGGATCAATGCTGGTCCGCACCACCAGCGAGGAATATCCGCTGTATTCCTCCTGCCGCATCGCTCGGTAGTATTCGAGACTGCCATTCTCGTCGTTCAAGTTCATCGCCTTCACGTCGCCCGCCACGCCCACCACCGTCAGCCAGGGCTGCCGCGGATCGAAACGAACGCGTTGTCCGACCGGATCGGCGTTGGGCCAGAACCGGCGCGCCATCTGATCGTTGATCACGATCGCAGGCGGTCCGCCCGGCACATCCTGTCGATCGAAACTCCTTCCCCGCAGCACCGGAATTTGCATCAACTGAAAATAACTGTCCTCGACGGTGTTGAATGGGAGGAGGTCGGTGGTCGCGAGTTTCTGCGGAGCATGGCCTTCCACCTCTACCTCGACGGAAAAGCTGAATCCGCCGCCATTCGGCGGAATGCCGGTCGCGAGGGTCGTTGCCGCCACGCCGGGCAGTGCCGCCGTTCGCTCGCGAAGTTGCTCGAAGAAATTCCGCCGTTGCGCGCTCGAGGGGTAGCGTTGCGCGGGCAACTGGACGCTAAGCGCCACCAAGTTTCGGGTTTCGAAACCCGGCCGGACTTCGCTCAGCCGGAGAAAGCCGCGCATCAGCAGGCCCGCACCGATCAGTAGCACGAAAGCGAGGGCGCTCTGCGCCACGACGAAGCTTTGCTGCCACCATTGCTGTCGTCGGTTGCCGGTGGTCGTTCGTGAAGCGGATCCCAGCGCTTGATTGGTGTCCACCCGCGCGGCGCGCAGCGCGGGAATCAAGCCACAGATCACCGTAGCGAGCCCGATAACCCCAGCTGTGAATCCCATCACCCGCCAATCCACGTTTACTTCGTTGAGGGTGAGAAACGTGAGTTCGTTCGGAGCGAGCAACCAAATCGCTTTCGCCGCCCACTGCGCGAACAACACGCCGCCGCCGGCACCGAGCACAACGAGTAACAGGCTCTCCGTCAGAACTTGTCGAATCAGCCGACCTCCGCCGGCCCCGATCGCGGCTCGCACCGCGAATTCCCGCTGTCGGACGGCGGCGCGAACGAGCAGGAGGTTCGCAACATTGGTGCACGCGATCAGCAGGACAAACCCGACCGCGCCCAAAAACAACTGCATCATCCTGCGCGGACCGGGATTCACCCGCGACTGCTCGGGCGCGAGAAGCACCACGTCCCAACCCCGAGGTAACGGGTGAGTTTCGTTCAGCCGCTGATTGAGTGACTTGACCGCTTCCTTCGCTGCGACGAAACCCAAACCGGGTCGAAGGCGACCGACCATCTCGACGCGTTGCCGCAGCTCGGCTTCGGATTTTGGTCTCAACAACGGCGTCCAGATGGAAACGTTCGGTCGCGGAAAAGCGAAACCACGCGGCATCACTCCGATCACTTGGTAGCGTTGGTCATCGAGCATGAGGGTCTTCCCCACGACATTCGGGTCGCCTCCGAAATGCTGCTGCCAAAAACCATGGCTGAGCATCGTGACTTGATTGTTGCCCGCTTCGGCATCGCCAGGAGTGAACGGGCGCCCCATCGCGGGCGCGCGCCCGAGCAAATCGAAGGTTCCCGGAGACGCGGCGCACGCGAAGACCTGCATCGCGTCTGCGCCCCCGGTTAACACCATCGAGCGAAACTGATGGGTTTCGACTCGATCTAAAACCTGCTGTTCGCCCTGCCAGTCGCGCAACGTCTGCCCCGTAAAGCGCGATGAATTCACCAGCCGCCACGGTTCCGCGTAAGGCAGCGGGCGCCACAAAACCGTGTCTACGATCGTGAAGATCGAGGTCGTGACGCCGAGCCCGAGCGCAAGGGTGAGCACGGCCGTCAGCGAGAAGACGGGGTGCTTGAGCAGCGAGGCCGCGGCGTAGCGCAGGTCCTGGAGAAATTGCTCCAGCCAAACGAACCGCCCCCGGCGTTCATCGCGGCACCGTTCCTTGATCTGATCGAGGTCCCCGAACTGACGGCGCGCAGCGTAGCGCGCCTCCTCACCGGACATTCCACTCGCGCGATTGGCCCGCGTCTGCAGGTCGAGATGCGCACGCATCTCCTCCGCCATCTCGGCATCGAGTTTCTTCCGCCGAAAGAGAGCACCGATTTTTTGGAGCAAGTTCATGCGTGCAGCCGCGCCGAAATCACTCGCTTCGCAAAGCCTCGATCGGGTTCGTCCCCGCCGCCCGCATCGCGGGAATTAAAAGCGCCACCGCGGCAACCAAGATCAGCAGCGCACCCGCCCCGAGGTAAACCAATCCTTCGAATTGCCGGCCAGCCACCCCGATGAGGAACGCCCGCATGGCAAAGGTCGCGACCAACGCCGTCAGCAAGCCGATCCCCAAGCCGATCCCCACCTGCTTGAGCCCTTCGCCAAACACGAGCCCAACGATCGACCGGCGGTCAGCACCGAGCGCGAGTCGCACGCCGAACTCCCGCGTACGCATGCGAACGGAAAACGCGATCACCGCATAAACGCCCACGCTCGCGAGCAGCAGTGCCCCCACACCACACACAATGAAAAGCGAACCGAACGAGTTCATCCCCACGCGTTCCATCTCCACGATGGACTGCACGGTTTTGAGATTGAAAACCGGTAACGCCGGATCGAGCGACGCGACGGCCTGGCGGAGCGCGGGCGTAAACCGCAGCGGATCCGGTTTCGCGCGGATCAGCACGGTCATGGCACGCTCCGCTTCCTGCGACAGGGGACGATAGAAGACCGGACCGCGGGTCGATTGACCGGCTTTCATGCTGCCCAACTCGGGGACGACGCCAACGATCGTAACCCAGGGCTGGCTCGTGGCAGCCGACGTCATCACGCGAAAACGACGGCCGAGGAGATTACCATCGCCTCCGAAACGATCGACAAAGGCGGTGTTCACCCACGCCACGGGAAGAGAGTTCGCATTGTCCAGGGAGGAGAAATCACGCCCCTCCTTCAGAGTGAGATCGAGCGCGCCCAGAAATCCCGGAGAGACGATTTCCATGAGCGAGCTCGGACGATCGGCGTCCCGCGAGTACCGCGCGCCCTCGAGTTCGATCCGGGGCGACGGCGAGGAGCGCAACCGTTCGGATGAAGTCAGGGCCACGCCGTCAATCCCAGGCGTGGACTTGAGTTGGGCCACGAGGCGCTCGAAAAAAACCTGGCGCACGGCGGGCGAATCATAGCGCTGTTCGTCCAAGGACACGCGGGCCGTGAGGACTTCAGCGGGATTGTACGCGAGCTGTTTCGTGTTGAAGGCGAGCAACACACTGACGAACAAGCCGGCGACAATCACGAGGCAGACGGAAAACCCCACCTGCACATGGATCAGAATGCGAGTGAGCCGGGACGACTGTGATCCCGCGCCTCCGCCCTGTTTGAGCGCGGTGTTGAGATCGACGCGAGAGGCGCGGAGCGCGGGCACCAAGCCCGTCAAAACCGTGGCGAGAAGCGCAACGGCCACCACGAAAACGTAGACGCGGCCGTCGACATTGAAACTGATCCAGAACGGAGCGCCTCCAGTCAGCGGCGCCTCGGACTGCATATAACGCCAGAGCGCCTGGGTGGTTTGTCCGGCGATCACGAGTCCACCCGCGGCTCCGAGCACTGCGAGCACGAGGCTTTCGGTGAGCATCTGCCGAATCAAACGCGTGCGGGTGGCGCCCACCGCGACGCGAACCGCGAGTTCCCGGCGCCGCCCAACGGCACGAGCGAGGACCAGGTTTGTGACATTCGCGCACGCGAGCAGGAGCACGGCAAAGGTCGCGGCCAGCAGCGCCATCAGCATGATCCGCAGTCCGTCCTTGATTCCGCGTCGTGCAAAAGAGACGACCTCAACCGGGCGCGGAGTGGTGGGTTGGTCACTTGTCCGTGGCGTGAGATTTGCCGCCAACGCGGTGAATTGCTCGGCCGCTTGGGCCGCGCTGACGCCGGACCGGAGTCGTCCAAAAACATCGCCGCCGGAAATGCGTTCCCCGACCCGCCGTGGAATCCAGAGCTGCTCGTGGCGGGGAAATCCAAACTGGGCGGGCATGACTCCGATGACACTGTGCTTCTCCCCGTTTACCTCCACGTCGCGGCCCGTCACGGAAACGTCCCGCGCAAATTCAGTTTCCCAAACGGCCTCCCCAATCAGCACGACACGCGGGGAGCCCGGCTGCTCGTCCTCCGGCAAAAATCCACGCCCGCGGATGGGCGAAATTCCGAGCACCGAGAGCGCGTTAATGGAAACGGTCGCCGCGGAATAGCGACTCACGCTTTCCCCCACGCGAAGATTGGCGGCGGCAGCCCTGGCTAACGCGAGCGATTGGACGCTCTGCTGCCGCTCGGCGTACTCGTCGAATTCGGTGGCGGGCACATCGATCCCCACGATGGCTTCCGGATTCGCGAACGGCAGGCGGGCGAAAGCGACGCCGTTGATCATGGTAAAGAGGCTCGTTACGAATCCAATGCCCAGTGCGAGCGTGAGCACCGCCGCCACCGTGAATCCGCGATGCTTGATCAGGGTGCGGACCGCGTAGCGGAGATCGCTGAAAAAATCCTCGAGCCAGAGCCAGCCGCGCTGCTCGCGCGCGACTTCCTTGATCTGATCGAGGCCGCCGAACTGCCGGCGCGCCGCGTAATGCGCCTCCTCGGGTGACATGCCGCTCGCGCGGTTTGAGTGCGTCTGGAGATCGAGGTGTGCTCGCATCTCCTCGGCCATGTCGGCATCAAGTTTCTTACGATGAAAGACGGCGTGGAATTTTCGGAAATAGTTCATTGGCTTTTCCTGCAGGTCGCAGTCACTCCGTTCGCAACGCGGTGATGGGGGAAATTCGCGTCGCCCGACGCGCGCACCACCACGTCGCGGTCAATCCGGCGAAAGCAACCAGCGCGCCTGTGAGAAGGAGGGTAACCCCGTCCAGCGAATACACGCCTTGGACCCGGCTCGCCCACACGCGAACCGGCGATCGCGCCGAGCAATCCTAAAACCAGCCCGCTCCCGAGCATGAGTGCTCCCTCGGCCATCTCAGCATCGAGTCGCTCCCGGCGAAACACCACGCGTAGCTTGGCGATAAGGTTCATGCTCTCTGTCGCTCCGGATGACTGGAATGACGGCGACGCGGTCCGCTCAGGCGCCCTTCAGCACAAGATTGATCGCCGCCGAAAGCCGCTCCCAGCTTTCGGTTTCAGCGTTGAGCTGCTTGCGGCCGGCGGCCGTGAGCTTGTAGAAGCGCGCCTTGCGATTGTTCTCGGAGGTTCCCCACTCCGCGCTGATCCAGCCCTGTTCTTCGAGCCGGTACAGGGCGGGATAAAGGGAGCCCTGCTCCACTTGAAGAACCTCATCCGACATCTGCCGGATGCGAACGGAAATTCCGAAACCGTGCATGGGCTCGAGCTGCAGTGCCTTCAGTACGAGCAAATCGAGCGTCCCCTGGAGCAAATCAGATTTTTCTTTGGCCATAATTTATCTCTCCTAGATGTCCTACATGAAGAGGAGTGGCCTCTCCTGTAGAACGTCAAGAGGAAAGACGCGCCGAAGGTTTTGCGCGGGATCCAAAAAAATCCCGAAGGTCACCAATCGGGTTTGTCACGTAATACGTGACAAGTTCCGGGACGCACCCGGTGGCGAGCCGTCACCAAGTTTGTCACGTATTACGTGACAAACCGGACGGGCGATCGGAGTGCGAAAGTGATTTGGGGTGCGCGGTCAAAGTTGACGCATCCCTCCTCCGGTGCATCAGTTGCCTTTCTGGCAGCTTACGTCTCAAACCTAAAACCATCCCTCATTCCCATGGCTTACACTCTCCCTCCTTTGCCTTACGCCCCGAACGCCCTCGAACCGCACATCGATGCGAAGACGATGGAGATCCATCACGGCAAGCACCACCAAGCCTACATCACGAACGCCAATAATCTCCTCAAAGACAATCCTGACCTGCTGGCGCTCGACGTGAACGCCCTCATCGCCGACCTCAGCAAGGTCCCCGAGGCGATCCGGGGCGGCGTCCGCAACAATGCGGGCGGTCACAGCAATCATTCGTTCTTCTGGAAGATTCTCGGCCCTGGCAAGGGCGGCGCTCCGAAAGGTCAGCTGGCGGCGGCAATCGACGCGCAGCTCGGAGGTCTCGCCAAATTAAAGGAAGATTTCGCCAAGGCGGCAACGACCCGCTTCGGCTCGGGTTGGGCGTGGCTCGTCGTGGACGCCGACAAGAAACTCTCGATCGGTTCAACCGCGAATCAGGACAGCCCGCTGATGGGCAAAGCGGTCGCCGGCATCGAAGGGAAACCGGTCATCGGGCTCGATGTGTGGGAGCACGCTTATTACCTCAACTACCAGAATCGCCGGCCTGACTACATCACCGCATTCTGGAACGTGGTTGACTGGGACGCCGCGGAGGCGAACTACACCGCCGCCGCAAAGTAATCGTCACGACGGACGTCCTCTTGGGCACTCACAAAGGCCGGCACTGCGCCGGCCTTTTTCTTTGGCTAAATCTTCGAAAATTTCTCCCGCTTACGGAGTCCAGGCACTCGCTTGCGAGGCATTGCCGAAGGCCTTGGGGGAAATGAAAGCGGTCCGGCCGGTCTCCGTATCGAGGATGCACACACGACTTTCCGTCCGGGTTCGCGCAGTGTAGACCAAGTGCCTTCCGTCGGCCAGCCAGCTCGGCTCGATGCCGTCAAACGGGGCCTTGGAAACCACCGTGGCTTTGTTGGTGTTGAAATCATAGACGGCGATCTGAAATCCCCCGCTGCGCACCGTGCAGGCGATCAAATTCGGCTTTGTCATGCTCCAATCCGGCTCGGCGGCATAACCGAAGTCGCGAAAAACCCGTTGGGGCGTGCCACCGCTGACCGGCATCACGTAGAGCTGCGGTCCCGGCTCCATCGCGAACACGATCCGCGAACCATCGGGCGAGAAACAAGGAGAGGACTTGGCCGCGTCGGTGCGTGTCTTCGCGACGCGGGAGACCCGCCCTCCCTGCGCGCTGCTGGTATAAATTTCGGTGGTCCCTTCACCGGTGAGAATCATCGCGACTTGCGACCCGTTCGGACTGAAATGAGCCCCGGTGTTGGTGCCCCGAAAACTCACGAAATTCGTCCGCTGGTTCGTGCCGAGGTTGATTTGAAAAATATCCGGCGAGCCGGATTTATAGTAGCTCGTGTAGAGCAGCTTCGTTCCGTCCGGTGCCCAACGCGGGGTCAATGCCAGCGCGTTGTCATGAGTTACTTGTTTCACTTCGCCAAAAAGAAGATCAGAGACGCAGACCTCTTTCACCCGTCCCTGGTCGCGAATGAAAGCGAGCTTCGCCGTGAAAAATCCCCGGAGCCCCTGGCCGTTCGTTTTCACCACGGCAATGTCGGCGGCGCGCAGCAACGCATTGCGGGTACTGGTGCCGGTCGCGACTTCCCCGGGAAAGAACGGTGCTCCGGCGGCGCCTTTCGTGATTTCAACGCGTACCTGCGTTGCGCTGACGAGGGAGAACTTGATTTCGTAAGCGTGGCCGGTGGTGACGAGCTTGTAGCGCCCGTGAACGCTGAAGGCTTGTTGCGCGAGAGCGGTCAGCTCGGGCGTGCTCGCGGTGACGCGCACCGGGATCGCGTTACTGTCTCCATACACGACGATCTCCATGTCTCGCGCCGGTTGGCCATGGGCGAGCATCGTCAGGGCAGCGAGCAGGAAAAGGGACAGGAATTTTTGCATGAGCGAGAGGCAGGGTTACGTTCTTCGAAGCCGCGGCCTTTCTATTTGCACGCCTCACTCGCATAACAACTCTTATTTCCGCACATCTGT
>JBDSSU010000273.1:0-11154 GCA_039928635.1 Opitutaceae bacterium
AACTATCGACGAGATGCCGCCAACCATTCTGAGGGCCGCCGACGATTTGGTTGAAATAGGCGAGGTAGTGAGGGCGGATGCGGAAGGATTCCACGGCGTGCCATGACACCAACGCTGCGAGTACCGCCGCCAGAAGTGGACGGCGGAGGTCGAGCCAGCGCCCCAGCGATCCCGCGAGGATGAAGAGCACCGGATAGGTCGGCAGGATGTGGCGGTGTCCGATGTTGAGGTGACTGGTGAGTGATGTTGTCCAGTAGACGAGAAAAAGTGCGAGCAGCGGCGTGAAGTTTCGCAGGCGTTGCAGGCTGGCCTTGGTGCCTTCGCTGCGGGAGAGCAGCGCGAGGCGGCGCAAGCCTACGAAAACCGCGGCCCCAAAAATACCCAGGAGTGGAAGGGGCGTCTTGACGAGGAAGGCAAAGGGGAAAAACAAAAGCCATCCCGTGACACTGTAGTCGCCGCTGAGGAATGCACCGCGGGCGTGCGAAAACTGAAGGACAAAAGTCAGCCCGTAGAGCCAGGCTTCCGGCAGGATATGCCACGTTTTGAGCGACCAAATAATTTTCGCCGGCCAGCCCATCCCGTTCAGAAGCCAGCCCCAACCGTGATTGAAATCGGCCCCGGTCGCGAACGCCGGGGCGAAGGCGCTGAAACGCGCGCCATAGAAGATCCAGATCACCGCCAGAGTGGCGACGGCGTGGAGCAGCGCGCTGCGCCCGAGCCGCGTCAGCGGTTGCCCCCAGCCCGCGGTTTTCCGCTTCTCCCACAGCCACACGAACGCGGTCAACCCCAGTATCGGCGGCAATAGCACCGCGGAAAACTTCGCCACGAATGCGAGACCGAGCACGGCGGCACTCAACAACGTATTTCCGATTCCCGGGTTTTTGAGGTGCCGCCACCAGGCGCCCGCCGAAGCGAGGAAGAAGAACGTCATCACCATGTCGGAGGTCGCGAGAGCTCCGTGCGCGAGGAAGGTCGGGGAAAAGACCAGCAGGCCCAGCGAGAGGAACGCGCCCCGCCAGCCAAACAGGCTTCGGGACCAGAAGAAGACGAGCAAGCCAGTGGCCGCGCTGACCAACGCAATCATCCCGCGGCCAAGCCAGAGGTATTCGTCGGTCGAGAGCCCTTGCTCGTAGAAGAACCGGTGACCATATTTCCATATGTTCGCTTCTTTCCAGATGGGCAGGCCGGCATCGGGCAGGGGCTTGTCCGCGATGAGCAGGGGCAGCGCCGCCCAGCGCTGAGGCAGGTTGCCGTTTTCCGGCTGCAGCCGGTAGTCGTTGCGGGTGTTGTAGGCGTGGCCTGCGGCGAGGTGGGCGATTTCGTCCGCCGTCATCGATTTGCCGGCGGTTGCGGTGACCGCCAGGACCGCGTGAAAAAGAGCGAGCAGGACGGCGAGGCAGACGAGAAAACCGGGGGAGGGCGTCAGAACACGGCGCGGCACGCTTTGAACTTGGAGAAGTCGTTTCGTCGAAACAACGTCTTAACGCCCCGAATGAACGCCGCTGAATACGACAACCTCGAGATCACCGAACGGGAGCACTGGTACTACGCCGGAAAACGCGATCTCGTGCGGCGTTGGCTGAGGGATGTGGCGCGGCTGGAAAAACAGCAGGTGCTGCTCGACTGCGGTGCGGGCACCGGGCTCTTCGCGCAGGAAATGTCGGCGCAATGCCGGGTCCTCGTGCTCGACGATCACGAGGAGTCGCTGCAACGGCTGCGGAAACGTTTCTCGCCCGAGCAGGTGTTGCGCGTGTCCGCCCAGGGCATTCCCCTCGGGAACGGTTCCGTCGATGCAATTACAGCGCTGGATGTGCTCGAACATATCGAGGGCGATCAGGCGGCCGTACAGGAAATGGCCCGGGTGTTGCGACCGGGCGGAGTGGGGATTTTCACGGTGCCGGCGGGCATGGCGCTTTGGAGCGATTGGGATACCTCGCTGCATCATTTTCGACGTTATGATCGCGCGCAGTTACGGCAGCTTTTTGAAAATCCTGACTGGGAAATCCTTCACGTGAATTACACCAACGTGGTGGTTTATCCCGTCGTTTGGCTGGTGCGAAAGTGGCGGGCCTGGACCAAGTCGCCCGGCACGAGCCGGACCGAGGATAAAATCCCGCCGCGCTGGCTGAACGGATTGTTGCGCGCGGTGTTCGTGAACATGGGGCGCTGGCGCCTGCCATTTCCCTTTGGAGTCAGCCTTCTGCTCGTGGCGCGTCGCCGCTAGCCGATCAGGCACGGAGACCTATTGGCGAAGACGTGCCAGAGCGATTTCCGCTCCTGCTTCATCGCGCAGCACGATTAAGCCACCGGCAAGGGCCCGGGGACGTCCGTCGCGATTGAAATAAATCGAAACCTGCGCGGCCCCTTCGAGGCGGAACGGCCACGCTGCGGTCTGGGCAGGCCCAATACCTGCACCATTCGGGCCGATCGGTGCGACCTCCACCCGCGCATTCTTCGAGTTCAAAATCAGCAGCGAACTCGAAGAATTGTTCACCGCGGCGATCTCGATGCTGGCGATTTTCCGATCGGCCGGCAGGACCAGCCTCACGCGAAGCAACGTGTTCGCACCGCCGGTCTCGGGAATAATCAGCGCCTCCGCCAGCATGAGCGGTTCGATGTTGCGGCCACGGCGGACACAGAACTCGAAGTCGTCGAGCGTGAACGCGGGGACGAAAGCCGTCGCGAGATAATCCGCGAGCGGGCCGGACGGGCGCAATCCCCGGCCGGTGAGAAAATTCACGTGTTCGCGTCCAACGATCAGACACGCCCGCGGATGCGCTTCAAGCGATCGAATGATCGCGTGTTGCTGCGCGTCACTGAGCAGGGAGAACCAGTGGGTGACGTTGCTTAGCGTGGGCGTGGGCAAGTCGCTCCACAGGTTGAAGCTGAACATTCCCGGGAGTGAAAAAAGCATATCGCCGTGCGCTACGGCGTTCAGCGTTAGCAACTGGAACCGCGCCGTCGCTTCGGACGGGAGTCGCAGGACTTCGGCTCCCGGTAGCGCGAGATCGCTGCCGTCATCGTAGCGGTTGCCAACTTTCAACAGACGCGAGCCAGCCCAGACGGCGAAACTGGCGACCCCTACGCGCAAGCCGATGGTTTCCCATCGCCAGTTCCGAGGGGAGGAACGGGGAAAGCGTCGGCCGAGCCAGGTGGCGGCATCCCACGCGCCGATCGCCGTGAGCGGCAGCGCGAGGAAGGAGCTCCATGCGATCTGGCTTCCCGGAACGGGGTATACGTGGAGACATTGTCCGAGTAACAGCAGGCCCAGCCAGGCGCGCGCCGCACTCGCGTTTGGATTTCCGCCGGCGAGCGGCCAGAGAAACAGCCAGAGGCCCGGCATCACGAAGGCAAATATCAGGTTGTCCGGACTGATGCGGTCGAACCGCGCGACGTTGACTGCCACCCCGGTGGCGAAGGCAATGCGCAAAACGGCGACCGCAGGATCCACCCAACTTCCGTAGCCCGGCCGCTTTTGGAGAAAACAGGCGACAGCGCAAAGCAGGGTGGAGCCGATAGCCACACTGCGGATTCCTGACGGCCACAGGAAGCGCAGGCTGAAATTGGCGGGAAGCCGAAGCGGCCCGAGCAATACTCCTTCCAGTAAATCGTGTGGAGTCGTGCCTCGGGCAAAAACAACCCCCAGTACGACAGTGCCAACGCCAATCGCGCCGGCCGCGGCCCAGCCGAGTTCGCGCCAGCCCGCCCGGGGAGTCGCACCGCGGGCCGTGGCTGCGACGGCCGCCGCGGCCGCGCAGGCGAAAATCAACGCGAAGGTTTGCACCCACGGTACACTGAGAAGAATGCGCATCAGGCCGAGCGGCAGCGCGAAGCCAGCGACGATCAACAACCAGGGAGCCGCGCGTCGGATCGCATCATTCCGATGGTGCAGCAACACCCACGCGAGAAACGAAAGCGCCGCAAAAATCCCGACATTGATTTTGGTGAGCAGCAGTGCGCCCGCTCCCGCTCCCGCGAGGATCGCCCACGCGCGAAGGCGGTCCTCCCGGATCCAGTGGATCCCGAGCGCGGCCAGCAAAGCGACGATCAGCACGATCAATCCACCGGGATGAGTCGGTTCGCTCGCCATGACCCAGAGATAAACAAAAACCGACGCCATCACTGCGAGGCTCGCGAGCAAGCTGCGCGTGGCGCGTCCCGCGGACCACGCACACAAAAGCGCCGCCCCTCCCCACACCCCCAAAGTGAAGATCCGTCCGGCATTGTGGGTGAAGGGAAAGCCCAGCGCGTGCAGAGCGGAATAAAACACGAATGGAAACGGTCCGTATTGCGTAAAGACCTCCGAATAAAGTTTTCCGTGTTCGGCGAAGTTGCGCAGCGAGATCAGGACGTAGCCTTCGTCGTCGTAGAACATGAACGCGCTGAACATAACAGCGCAGGCCGCTCGAAGGAGGGTGGCGGTGGCCACGACAATAATGATCGTCGCAAGCCACGCCGGAAACAACGTGCGGCGGGAGTCGGTCACACCAAATCGTTCTGGCCTGCGCGCCTTGGGGAAGAGGGCGGCTTTACGATGTAGTTGGGCCGCTGTTTCACCTCGTCGTAGACTCGCCCCAAATATTCCCCGAGCACGCCGATCCCGATGAGCTGCACGCCGCCGAGAAAGAGGAGGAGCGTCACCAGCGTGGTGAAGCCCTGCTGGGAATTTTCAAAGCCGAAGAGTCGCCAGAGGATGAAAAACCCGCCGCCGGCGAAGCCGAGCAGGGCGACGAGAATCCCGCTGTAGGTCAGCAGACGGAGCGGGAGGTGGGAGAAACTGAAAAGCCCGTCCAGCGCGTAGCGCACGAGCCGCCGGAAATTTTGCTGGGGCTCGCCCGCCGCGCGTTCCCGGCGGTCGTACGGCACGTCGACGCTCGGAAAACCGATCCACGCGCGCAGCCCGGGGAAGAAGCGGTGGCGCTCCGGGAGCTGATTGAAAACGGTGAGGGCATCGCGCCCGAGCAGGCCAAAGGTCCCGGCATTCGGCTCGATCGGATAGTCAGTGAAGCGGCCGTAGAACGCGTGGAAAAAATCGAAGCCGGCGCGCCGCACGCCCGTCTCCGCTCGCGTGCGCCGTGTCGCGCGAACCACCTCGGCGCCCCCGCGCCACGCCGCCACCAAATCGGGAATCACCTCGGGCGGATCCTGCAGGTCCGCGTCCATTGTGACCACGGCGTCCACGCTTGCGGCGCGCGCGAGCCCGGCGGAAAGCGCGCTCTGAAAACCGAAGTTGCGCGAAAGCTCCACGAGTTCGAACCGCGGATCGCGCACCGCCTGCGCGCGGATCAGTTCCACCGAATGGTCGCGGCTGCCGTCATCGACCAGAATGGCGCGCCAGGAGCAGCCGCGCTGGGCGTCGAACAGGGCAGTGAGACGCGCGATCAGCTCGGGCAGGACGGCGTTTTCGTTGAAGACCGGAATGACGACGGCGATAAGCGGCGCGTTTGGCACTGGAAGAAGAGTGATGGGGGGAGCAAGTCAGGCAACGCCGTTCTCTGTACGGTACTTTACTTTAAGGCGGGCTCTTTTGTGTATAAATTGTCCAAGAGGGGGTCGCCGCCGAGGAATTCAACTCGGGCAAAAGTTGCAGCGCAAAGGGATGTTTGTGAGCAGCTGGATAAACAACTCCCGTTAACTGCGCGGGGAGATGGCGTAAGAAAGTGGCTTGCCGCGGACCCAGTCCGGCAAGGTGACGGGTCGCGATACCGTCTTCCACGTGATAGAGCCTTCGGTCTGAGAAGAACATCACCACCGGATTATAAGGAAACCAAAGCGCACCAGGATTGGCAGCCGCGAGCAGGCTGGCAAATTTCAGCGGTCCGGTGGCCGGCCGGAAGGGAAAATGCCGGGTCGACGCAGCAACGAGAAACACCAAAGCCAGCATCGAACCGGGGAGGATCGGGCGTGGGAACTCGGAAAGTTGACTCATCACTCCCAGCACGATTGCGGGCGCGAGGTAATGCCACAAGTGGATCGAGTTCACGTCACCGCCGATTTTGGCAAAAGAGACAAGCCCCACCGGCAACAAACAAATACCAGCAAGGATTGAGGATCGCAGAAAATGTCCGATCTCAGTTTTTCTGGACGGCCAGTGTTTCGAACCTCTTGCGAACGGAAGTAACAGCAGGGGTGTGATCACGTAAAGAATCAGCGAGATCATCTGCCGTGAAATTTTATCGCCGAGATCGCCCCAGGGAAGCTGGACGGGAATTTGCACCAAGTAGAGCCACACGGTCCCGAATCCGAAAAGAACGATCACGAGCAGCGTTGTGACTGCTCCGTAGACCGCGACCCTCGCCAAATAGCCGGGCACGAGTTCCTGCCGCCGCATCATCAACAGAAAAATCACGTGGGCCGGAATCAGGAAGATCGCCGTCTGCTTTTACCAGATGGCAAGTAGACAGAGTCCCGCGGCGGTGCTGACCCCGCCGTTGCCGGACTTTTCGTTTCGAGCGAGGTACCAGCAGGAAAGCATTCCGAAGGCCACGGACGAATGATCCGCCGTCTGAAACCTCAGGTCGAACGCCGGCAGAAGGAAAATGCCAGTGACGCAAGCGAGCAGTTGTACCAGCCGGCCGTGGGTGCGCAATTCCACGGAGGCCAGAACGACTCCAACGATGGGTAGAATCAGAGTCAGGGCGTTGAGCGCTGCTGCCACCTGCAGCGCTCCGATCACCGAGTTTGGCGAACGTGGCTGGAAGGTTAATGATCGCGCCGACTGGACCGTAGATCCAAGTCGAGACCGGCCCTCCATCGGCAGAAGGGTAAAGCGGCGTGTGGAAACGCAACGCGAAGGCGGGCGCGAGGCGCATTTCGTTCCAGTTCGATTCCGGACACTCACACCAAGCCAGCCAGAGAAACCCGCTGGCTCCCAGCAAGCCGATCGCGGTCGCAAGCAAAATGAACCGGCGAATCGGAGGGGCGGAAGCAGTGGACATGGGTAGTTCAGGCCCGCTCTTTTCGCGAGTCATTCCTCAGCGGGAGCCCAAGCTTGGCGAGGAGCAGGAGTGAAATGAGCACACCGGCCAGAGGTTGCACGTCAGCGAAAAAGTCCACGCGGTTGGTGAATTTTTCAGCAAGGTTCATGACCGCGCTTGCGTTGTCGCGTCGTGCCACGCTCGCCGGCGAAACGCAGGACCGTACCAGCAGTCCGACGCCAATTTTTCCACCGTGAAATACCGCCCGATTTTGCATCGCGCCGTCGAGCTTCTCTCGTGCAAGGAGAACGGAGTGCCACACTTTCCCGAGCGGGCTCCACCGTACCCGAGGAAAGCAATTCCTAAGAGTACGAGGTGCTGGAAGCAAAGGTGCACTAGTCCCAGTTATCGCGTGGTACGCTCTGAAAACCGAAATTTCGCGAGAGTTCGACCAACTCGAATCGCGGGGCGCGCGCCGCTTGGGAGCGGATGATCTTCGCGGATTGGTCCGCGCTGCCGTAGTCCACGATGATGATTTCCTTGTCCGCCACCGGAGCGGCCCGCACGCGATCGACGATCGTGCGGATCGTTTTCGACTCGTTGTAGCACGGGATGACGATGGAAAGTTTCATCAGAGGGGCGCATCGTAGGTAGGGAAGACAACAACGGAAGTTTTTTGGAGGAAGCGAAATTAGTTCGTCCCAATGCTTAGGGCGGTTGATTCGGAGCAACCGGCTCGAAGGACGTTTTTTCATCTCGCACTGTCATGATGACGGCCCGGCGGTCCGGATAGTAGGCGAGGAACCGCTGATTTTCTTCCGGCCCCCGGTCCCAGACCCACAGCACGGTGCTTTCCTCAAGCACCGCATCGTTAAACACCCAGCCAAAGTGGACGTGGAACGGCCTCTCCAGGCGCACGAAAACGATATGCTTGCCGCCGGCTTTCACCAAGGCGTCGAAGATTCGGTCGCGAGGATTTACACTCTGATAGTAACCTAAATCGCGTTCGATCGAACGGTCGCGCGTAAGAGCAAACGCTTGCGCGACCAGGATAAGAGCGCAGGCGGCGCCGCAATTTTTTCGAAGGCTTGAGTGGTGGAGCACGAGCCGGCGAATTCCGACGACAACTAGGAAGAGGTAGAGAGGGGCTGCCACGCTCTGGTAGTGGGAGGAGAACCAATAAGAGAGGACAAGCGCCAGCGAGCAGATGGCTAGACTCGCCCCCGCGAGCCATGTCCACGGGGAGGGGCGGATCAACAGCGCCAGTGCCGCAAATGGCAGGAGTACAAACCCGACGAAGCGTTCGGCCGTAAGCCAGAAACGGTGGCCGAAAACCAGCGCCGGATGTTCGTGGAAGCGACTCAGAGGAACGACGTATTCACGATAGTATTCCCGGAGCGCTGGGTTGATGAAAACGGGCTCCGGCCGTGGGGACTGCCAGGTGAAAGTGGGCGAGCCGGAGTACTGTTGTTCATATTCCAGATAAGGAAGCCGCCACGGCGAACCGGTGACCCGAAAATTGTAATACGCCAAAAATGCCAGGCTGGCGCAAACCACCAAGCCACCGGGCAGCAAAAGTTCACGAAGCGTTTGGGACAGCTCGCGGCGGTCGCGAATGCAGCGGGCGAGAACCACAATCGAGGGAATCACGCAGACGAGCGCTCCTTCAAACGGACGGGTCAGGATCAAGATGGCTGCCCCGGCGCCGAGGAAGGTCGCATCGGAGACGCGGCCCCGGCGCCAAATCCGAAATGCCCCGCCAAACACCAAGGCCCCACCGGCGGCTGGCAGGGCTCCTCCCCAGTAAGATTGTGCCCAATAGCAAGTGATCCCGAACTGCGTAATTGTGAGCACTCCTCCCAAGAAGGCCCACCGGGGAGCAAAGAAGCCCCGCAGCAACCAAGTCATGCACGCGGCCAGCAGCGCGCTCTCCAGCCAGATTCCGAAAATCGGGTGTCCGATCCAATAACCCACGGCGATGAACAGCGAGTGACCTGGCAAGTACTTCGCTTGGTAGGTAGGGTGCACCAGGATGTGATGCGTCTCGAAAAATCGCCACAGCGGATGGGGTGGATTGGTCAGCTGAAACTGGGCGAAGGTCTGCCCGGCGAGGAGGTAGGCAAACTCGTCGTGAACTCGCGGCGTGTAACGCGGAATAAAGCACCCCACCAGCGCACTGCTCGCGAACGAAAGCAGCGCCACCAAAGCGTAGAGCCGCGCCCCGTCCCACCAGCGAAACCGCGTGGAACGCCGAACCGCGGGCTGAAAGGGCGGCGGGCAATCAGGGAGTGGTCGGTGAGGGAAAGACATGGAAGGGTTCACGCCGCACGGCGCATTTCTGGGAGGTCGCCACGCCGGAAAGAAACGAGCAGTTGAGCTCGGTGAGGCGTGGGAGGCGATGCGGGGCCGGAAAGCAGATTTTCCCGGGACGCGGTTTGATGACCTGGTCATGACTGTGTTGACGGAGGTCGGCCGCTTCGAAAACGTGCGAACGATGAACCAACATCGTGTCGTCGAACACTGGGTCGGATCGCGGGAATGCTGCGATCCTGCCTGGGAAGCCGCATACGCCCGGTTCGAGACGCCGGAGCAGGAGATCGCAAAATTCGTGCGCCGGCTCCGTGGATTTGGAGTCGAAACCTGGAATCGAGATTTGACCGTCGTCGAGATTTTCTGCGGGAGGGGGAGTGGACTCGAGGCCTGGCGGGAGTTGGGATTCCGACAGCTCGAGGGCGTGGATATTTCCGAAAGCCTGCTCAGGCAGTATCGCGGGGAGGCGAGGCTCTACCTCGGAGACTGCCGCCAGCTCAAGTTTCCGGATGCATCGCGCGATGTCATTTGCGTGCAGGGGGGGTTGCACCATCTCCCCGCCCTTCCGGAAGATCTTCGTTCCACGGTGGAGGAAGTGCGCCGGATCCTTAAACCGGGCGGGCGCTTTGTTGTCGTCGAACCGTGGCCGACGCCGTTCCTCCATTTGGTCCACGCAGCGTGCGGTCAGGCATGGGTGCGCGCGTCTTCCACCAAGTTCGAGGCGCTTTCTTGCATGATCGAGCATGAGCGCGAGACCTACTTCAACTGGCTGGGAAAGTCTCGGGAACAGTGGGAGGTGTTGTCCAAAGGATTTCAAACGGAGACGAAACGGACGAGTTGGGGAAAACTTTCCTGGGTTGGACGTAAACCGGCGGTCACGCTGCCGGGCGCTTCTTAAGCCGGACGAGAAAATGCAGCCCCCGGCCGAAGATGAGATTGGCTGGAAACGGGTACAGGCTTCGAAGCGGGTCGGAGCTTACGGTTACAAGACTACAGTCCGCGAAGAGCCGGGCCCATTCCTTCGCGCTCAGATAGCGATTTGGCAACGGCACCCCGTGCCGTCGGTTCCCGAGTTCGTCCATGAAGCGCAAGGTCGCCTGGGCACAGCAGCCTTCGCGAAGGTGATCTTTTAACAGCACCGCGTCCCTCGACACCCGCGCGGCCTCGCGGAGCAGCGGAGCGGGATCCTCCGTGTGGTGGAGCACATCGACGATGACAGTCGCATCGAACGAGCCGTCGGGAAATGGGAGATGATTTCCGTCGAATGGAGTGACGGGGATGAGACAGCCGGCGCGGGGAGCCACTTCCACGCCGACGAAAGAGACATCGGCACGGTGCCGGCCGATCTCCGCCGCCACCCGGCCGTCACCGCAGCCGACATCGAGCACCCGGGCGTTGGCGGGGAGCAGAGGCGCAGCTGCCGCTGCGAGGATGCGCACCCGCCGCGTATGCACGCGGGTCGAGTGGAAGCGTTCGAGCCAGTTCATTTCCGCTCCAGCCCCAGCAGGCTGACCATGAAGCTGCTGAACATCGCTTGAGCGGAGAGCGCGACAAGGGTGACGCCGGGAATCACCCAGCGGAGGCTCTGGGTGTAGGCGAGCGGTCCATAGTCGGCGCCGCGCCATTCCCACCAGACTTTCGCGATTAGAACACCGCCCAAGCCGCCGGTTACCGCCGCAATCACCAAGGCCTTCTCAAGATTGAATACCCGGTAGAATCGGGCGATTAACGCGCTCGCGGGTTGAAGCCCTTCGGCCACGGCAAACGTATGCGCGAAGATCGAAAGGTAGATCCCTTGCGCACCGATGATGATGAGAAGGCTCGCGACCAGAAGCGTGTGCACGTCCAGCGTCGCGCGACCGACCTGGACGCCGGCCAGGGCCATCGCACCCAGCGTCGCGCCACCGAGAAGCAGGAGCATCCCGGG
>JBDSSU010000274.1:0-9301 GCA_039928635.1 Opitutaceae bacterium
GTACGCGATCGGCGCACCCGTGGTCGATGCGGAGACCGGTAACGTTTACGTCGAGTCGACCTGGGGCCAGCTCATGGCGTTCAACCGTGACGGCAAACTTCTCTGGGAGCACTCGATGGTCGAGGAATTCGGCCGGTTGACTTTTCCCAACGGACGCACGGGCGCGGTGGTCATCGATGGTCCCCTGGTGATTACGGATGGGATCACGGCGAACTGGGGCTCCGATGGTCCGGCGCGCAACCGTTTCTATGCTTTCGATAAAAACACCGGCGAGATCGCGTGGTTTTCGACCCCGGGTATCGAACCGATCGACAGCTCCTTCGCCACGCCGGTCTTCGGGAATCTCGGAAATCAGCGCGTCTTTTATCAAGGCACGGGCTGCGGCAACATCGTCTGCGTCAACGCGCGCACCGGTGAACCGGTCTGGCGCTACCGTCTGTCGGGCGCGGGGGTGAATGCGGATGTCGTGCTCGCTGGCCCCGGCCGCATGGTCGCGATTCACGGCAAGGAGAACATCGATTCCACGAGTCACGGTCGCCTGGTCGCGATTAAAATTCCGACCGAATATCCCACGGGACCGAAACCGGTCATCCTCGGGCCTGAGGCGGAGATCTGGCGGAACGATGATTTCATCGCGTTCAGCAGTTCGCCCATCGTGGTGGATAATCGCGTTTACTCGACGATCGCGACCGGGAGTCTGGTTTGCGCCGACCTCGAAACCGGAAAAACCGTGTGGAACGAGAAGCTGGCTCCCGATCAGCTGCACGCTTCACCGGCTTATGCTGACGGCAAACTCTACGTCCCCATGCTCAATGGCACGGTCCACGTGGTGAAACCCGGCGGTGACAAGGCGACCGTAGTGTCCGTCAACGAAATGGGAGCGCCCTGTCTGGGAGCGCCCGCGTTTTATGGCGACGCGGTGTTTATTTTCTCGAAGGAAGGGCTGCATTGTTTCGGGCCCAAGGCGTCGGCCGCGAGCGTGCCGCCGTCGGTGGCCTTCACTCCCGAGGCGCCTTCCACCGCACCCATCACGCAACTGCAAGTGGTGCCCGCGGAGTTCGCGCTTTCGCCCGGTGAATCGCAGACCTTCACCGTTTACGGACTCGATGCCACCGGCCGGCGGGTCAAGGCCGTGAGCACCGAGGCGACGTTCGCGAAGTTCATTCCGCCAACCGCGCTCGTGAAATCCGAGGTCGACGCCGAGATCGCCGGCAACGTGCTGAAGACGACCTCCGCCGCGAAACTCTCCGCGGGCCAGCTCCAGGTGAAGTGGAACAATCTCGTGGCGAACACCCGCGGTCGCATCGTCGCCGGTCCCGGGTACAAGGAAACGTTCGACGCGCTGCCACTCGGACAGAAAAACGACCTTGGTGAGGATGTTGGTTTCCCACCGCTCCCCTGGCTCGGCGCCCGAGTGAAGTGGCACGTGATGGACAAAGACGGCAGCAAGGTCGCCGCCAACCGTCTTGATGTGATTCTCTTTCAGCGCACGATGAACTTCATCGGCAAACCGGCCATGAAGAATTACACGCTCGAGGCCGACGTCATGACGGATGGGACGCGTCGCGTGATGTCCACGGTGGGCCTGGTGAATCAGCGCTACCTCATCGCGATGACGGGCAACAGCCGCATCCTCGAAGTTACCAGCAATCACGAACGCTTAAAGGAGTCGGTGCCCTTCGAAGCCCAGCCGAATACCTGGTATCGCCTGAAGACACGCGTCGACCGCGATGCCAGCGGCGCGGGCGGCTTTGTTCGCGCGAAGCTTTGGGAGAAATCCAAGCCGGAGCCGGAGAAGTGGACCATCGAAGTCCGTCAGGAACAATTACACGCCCAGGGCGCGCCGGGCGTATTCGCCTTTTCCCCTCAGAGCTTGAAACGCGTTTTCATCGATAACCTTTCCCTCACCTCAAATGAGTAAAATAAATTTCCCCTCCCGTTCACTGTTTGCCGCCGCTCTGCTTGCCACGACTTTCGCTCAGGCGAAGGACTGGCCGATGTGGGGTGGGGCGCCCGACCGCAACATGGTCTCCGAGGCGAAAGGCATTCCCACCGACATCTCCAGCGGCAAATTTTTGCCGAAATCGGAAACGATCGATCCGAAAACGACGAAGAACATCAAGTGGGTCGCGAAGCTTGGCTCGCAAGCCTACGGCAGCCCCGTGATCGCCGGCGGTCGCGTTTACGTCGGCACGAACAACGAGGCGCCCCGCGATCCTTCGCAGACGGGTGACCGCGGCGTTCTGATGTGCTTCGACGAAAAGTCCGGCGAGTTTCTCTGGCAGCTGCTCATCCCCAAGGTCGGCGCGGGCAAGGTCAGCGACTGGGAATACGTCGGGCTTTGCTCGTCCGTGGCGATTGAAGGCGAACGCGGCTACGTGGTTACAAACCGGGGCGAAATCGTGTGCTTCGATGTCAAAGGCCAGGCGAACGGCAACGACGGTCCCTTCAAGGACGAGGCAAAGTTCTCCTCGGTCGACGGCAAGCCGGTCACGATCGGCGACAAGCATGCGGACATCATCTGGGTGAGCGATGTGCGCACCGACATGGGCATCTTCCCGCACAATGTCTCCAGTTGCTCGCCGCTGATTCTCGGCGACAAGATTTTCGTCGCGACTTCCAACGGTGTCGACTGGTCGCATCTCAACATTCCCGCACCGTTCGCGCCGGCGTTGATCGCGGTCGACAAGAACACGGGGAAAGTGGCGGCGGAAGAAACCTCGGAGGTCTCGAAGCGCGTCATGCACGCGAGCTGGAGTTCCCCGGCGTTCACCACCGTGAAAGGCAAGCCCATGATCGTCTGGGGCGGCGGCGACGGATTCTGCTACGGCTTTGAACCCGAGCCTTACCAGCACAAGGACGGCTTTCCCGCACTAAAGGAAGTGTTCCGTTACGACGCCAACCCTCCGGAATACCGCATGAAAAACGGCGCGCCGATCAAGTACGCGACCCACGACGGCCCGAGCGAAATTATCTCCACCGTCGTCGCGAAAAATGACCGCGCCTATATGGTCATTGGGCAGGATCCGGAGCACGGAGACGGAATCGGGATGATGAGTTGCATCGATCTGACCGGGACGGGAAATATTTCCGGGAAACCGGTCTGGGTGAACAAGAGCATCGGCCGCTCGATCTCCACCCCCAGCGTCGACGGCGATCTCATTTATCAGGCGGAGTACAACGGGAACATCCACTGCATCGACGCCAAGACCGGCAAGGAAGTCTGGGTCCACGCCACGAACAGCCGCATCTGGTCCTCGACGATGGTCGTCGACGGCAAGGTTTACTGCGGCAACGAGGATGGTGAGTTGGTGATCCTGAAAGCCGGGCGCGAAAAACAACTCATCGGCAAAGTCGATTTCCACACTCCGGTTTACTGCACGCCGGTCGCCGCGAATGACGTGCTCTACGTCACGACGCACAGTCATATCTTCGCGATCGGCAAGTAAGGCCCGATGTCCAAGCGGGCGCTCATTCTCGCGTTTTTCGTTCTCCTCTTCGTCCTGCACCAGGATTTCTGGTGGAAGAACGATCCCACGCTCATGCTCGGCTTTCTGCCGGTGAGTCTCGCGTACCACGTCGTCTGGACGCTGCTGGTCGCGCTCGGCTGGTTTTTCGTGGGGAAATTTTGCTGGCCGCGGGGACTGGACGAGGAACCGGCGAAACCGCGGGACGTTGCACCGAAATGAGCAACGCGCCGATCAAGTGGCTGGGGCTTGAGTGGCACGGGCATCCTGCCCGTGTTCCGAACGATCGAACCACGGGCGGGACGCCCGTGCCACGTCCAACCGTCCCATGATTCCGGTCGTCATCATCGCGGTCTACCTGCTGGCGCTGATCGCGCTCGGCCTTGTGAGCCACCGCTATTTCCGCGGAGGTTCGGCCGACTATTTCGTCGCGAGCCGCTCGCTCGGGCCGTTCGTGCTTTTCATGGCGGTGTACGGGACGACCATGACGGCGTTTGCGATGGTCGGCAGCACGGCTGAGTCGTACGAGATCGGCATCGGCACCTTCGGCAAGCTGGCCTCATGGTCGGCGCTGGTGCATTCGGCCTGTTTCTTTCTGGTGGGGGTTCCTCTCTGGTCGCTGGGCAAACGCCACGGCTACATGACGCAGGTGGAGTATTTCCGCGACCGGTTTCAGAGCGATGCGATCGGTTACCTCCTTTTCCCGGTGCTGGTCGGACTGGTGATTCCCTACGTGCTCATCGGTTTGCTCGGCGCGGGATCGACCGTGTCGGGGCTCACGGCCGGCGCTTTCCCGGAGGCGTTCGCCGCCACCGGTGGAGCGATCCCCCCGGCGCTGACGACCGCGGTGATCGCCGCGGTCGTGTTGTGTTATATCTTCGGCGGGGGCGCGCGCAGCGCGGCATGGGCGAACACGTTCCAGACCCTCGTTTTCATCTCGATGGGCCTGCTGGCGTTCTGGCTGATTTCCAGCCGGCTGGGCGGGGTCGAGGCGGCGTCGAAACTGGCGAATCCGGCGAAGGCGGTCCGCGAGGGCAACATGACCGAGCTGCAGTTCTTTTCCTACGGACTGATCCCGCTCTCGGCGGCGATGTTTCCGCACCTGTTTCAGAATTTCCTGACCGCCCGTTCCGCCAAGACCTTCCGGCTGCTTTTGATCGGTCATCCCGTGTGCCTGATCCTGACCTGGCTGCCGTGCATCCTGATCGGCTTCTGGGCGACGGGTGCGTTGATGCCGGATACGGGAGTTCTCGTCGTCCCACCCGGGGCGAACCCCAATGCGGTTCTCGGCCTCATGGTCGGGAAACTGACCTCGCCGCTGGTCGCCGGCCTCGTGGGTGCCGGG
The DNA here is from genome assembly GCA_039928635.1 of Opitutaceae bacterium. GTDB lineage: Bacteria > Verrucomicrobiota > Verrucomicrobiia > Opitutales > Opitutaceae > DATAKE01. Next base: position 4,813 of record JBDSSU010000274.1, read on the forward strand.
GTCCTGGCGGCGATCATGTCCTCACTCGATTCGCAGTTTGTCTCCGTGGGGACGATGTTCACCCGCGACATCGTCGTGCACCATTTCGGAGCGGAGCGTTTTTCCGACCGGGCGCTCGTGTGGCTCGCCCGAGGCTTCGTCGTGGCGATCGTCATCATCACATACCTTCTGACGTTGATCGAAACACGCAGCATCTTTGCGCTCGGGACGTGGTGTTTCAGCGGTTACGCCGCGCTTTTCCCCCTCGTGATCGCCGCACTTTATTGGAGACGCACCACGCGGGTCGCCGCCCTGGCGTCGGTCGCGGCGACGGCGCTGGCGTGGTGCGTGATGTTCTCCGCCTCCGACTACGGCGCGGATCGCAAATTTCTCGTAGCCGGCATGCTGCCAGTTGCCGCGTTAATCGTCGTGTGCACCGTCACGGTGGTCGGGGTGTCCCTCTTCACCAAGCCGCCGTCTGGCGCGACCCTCGCCAAATTTTTCCCCCTTCAATCCCCAACATGAGCAGCACTCTCACTCCCAAACAGGCGCAAACCGCCCTCGACGCGTGGACGCGCAAGATTATCAAGTGGCACTTCTCGCCCGCCACCGGTTGCGACTACTGGCTCAAGTGGGCCAGGGCCGCCAGGTGGGATCCCGTGAAGGAGATCACCTGCTTCGCCGACATCGCGAAGAAGTTTCCGCACTTTGACGACGATGTGCTGCGCGCCGAACTGCCCGAGCGCTTCGTCCCCAAGGCCTACGCGAAGCGCCCCTACAATATCTTCGAGACCGGAGGCACCACCGGCATGCCGAAGCAACGGGTCGGCTGGGAGGACTACAAAACCGACTACGAGGAATTCAGCGACCACTACGGCCCGAACTTTTTCCCAAAAGGCACCAACTGGCTCATGGTCGGCCCCACCGGTCCGCGTCGCCTCCGCCTCGCGGTCGAGCATCTCGCGAACTACCGCGGCGGCTCGTGCTACTTCGTCGATCTCGATCCGCGCTGGGTGAAACGGCTCATCGGCATGGGCGAGATGGCCATGGCTCGCAAATACCAGGAGCACGTCATCGACCAGGCCGCCACGATCATGCGCCACCGCAAGATCTCGTGCATGTTCACCACGCCGCGCCTCCTCGAAAATCTCGCCGAGCGCATGTCCCTCGTGAAGGCCGGTCTCAAGGGCGTGTTCGTCGGCGGCACCACGATGACGCCGCAGTACGTCCGCTTCGTCGTCGAGGAAGTCCTCGAAAACAAAATCAATTTCGCCCCCACCTACGGCAATACGCTCATGGGGCTCGCCATCAGCAAAAAGCTGAAGCCCGAGGACAACTACAGCATCACGTATTACTCGCCGCAGCCGCGGGCCGTGCTCCGGATCGTGAATCCCGACAAGCCCGAAGAGCTGATGCCTTACAACGCGTATGGCCGCGTCGAACTCACCACGATGACGAAGGAGTTTTTCGTCCCGCGTTTCCTCGAGCGCGACGAAGCCATCCGCCGCAAGCCCTGCGACGAATTTCCGTGGGACGGCGTGGGCGACGTGCGCCCCTTCCAGTCGCTCACGAAGACGATCATCGAGGGCGTTTACTAAACCCCAACCGTTTCACAGGAGGCAACGGAGGTCACGGAGCGAAGCCTCTCAAACCGCGTTACTCCGTTACCTCCTGTAAGAACTGCTTTCGCCATGTCTCCCATTCACATTCCCATTCTCCGGCTCGGCCGGGCATACCGGAGTCTCGATACGCAGACTCACACCGTCGCGGGTCAGACCATCGAAGTCAGCGTCGCCAACTCCGGGCTGATCCGTCGCGACCTCACGCGGCTTTCCGCCTCCAGCGAGGCGCTGCGCGCGATTCCGTGCGAGACCCTCGTCGGCTACATGGAAAAAGCCGCGGATCTCTATCTGAACGGCAACCTTCCGTGGGGCGATGACGACCGCCGCCAAAGCCCCGCGGACTACGCCGCCGCGCTGTCGCAGCTCACCGGCCTGCCGTACAGCCTCGGCCGTTCGAACATGACGAAGGTCCACGCGGCGATGTCCAACATCCGCGCCGTGCTCGCCGGCCTGACCCGCGGTCTCCCGCTCGAACTCTTCGATCACGGCGTCGTCGAGCAGGAGGGTTTGCACGTGAATTTTTTCCCGCAGACGAACAGCCTCGGCGTGCTCCTCCCGAGTAATTCCCCCGGCGTCAACTCGCTCTGGCTCCCGGCGCTCGCGATGAAAATCCCGGTCGTGCTCAAACCCGGTCGCGAGGACCCGCTCACTCCGTATCGCCTGATCCAGGCGATGATTGCCGCCGGGTTTCCGCGCGAGGCGTTCGGTTTTTATCCGACGACTCACGACGGCGGCGACACCGTGCTTTTCGGTACCGGCCGGGCCATCGCGTTCGGCAACGACACCACGCTGAAAAAATACGCGCCCTACCGTCACATCCAGGTCCACGGTTCCGGCCGCAGCAAAATCCTCATCGGCGACGACTACGCTGACGACTGGTCGAAGCATCTCGACGTCATCGCCCACGCCATCTCGGCCAACGGCGGCCGGAGTTGCATCAACTGTTCCTCCGTTCTCATCGGCAAAAATCGCGACGCCCTCGCCGACGCCCTCGCGCGCCAGCTCGCCGCCATCGACCCGCTCCCGCGCGATCATCCTGACGCGATCCTCTGCGGCTTCGCGAATCCGAAGATGGCAAAAGGCATCGACGAGCGCATCGACGAACTCCTCGCGACGCCCGGCGCCACCGACCTTACGGCGAAATACCGCAGCGGCCCGCGCCTGGCCGAGGTGCACGGCCAGACTTTTCTGCGGCCGACGCTCATCGTGTGCGACCGGCCGGATCATCCGCTCGCCAACACCGAATTCATGTTTCCCTTCGCGAGCATCCTGCAGATTCCGCAGGCGAAGATGCTCGATGCGATCGGCGAGTCGCTCGTGGTTTCCGCCTTCACGCACGATCCCGACTGGAGCGCCGACCTCATGACGAGCACCAACATCGAGCGCCTGAACCTCGGGCCCTACACGACGATGCGCGTGCAGTGGGAGCAGCCGCATGAGGGCAACATGTTCGAGTTCCTCTACCGCCGCCGTGCCCTGCAAGGCGATCTGGTCGCCCGCTGAGTCCAGATTCAGATTGGCCACAGAGAACACGGAGCTCGGACACAGAGGACACAGAGCCAAACGTCATGCCTCTTCGCTTACACACGCTCACATTAGAGATCCGAACGCACGAGAGATCCCGGAGTCCTGTGTCTTTCTCTGTGAACTCTGTGTCGGAGCTCTGTGTCCTCTGTGGCTAAAGATTTCTCCGCAATGATCGCTCCGTTCGCCTCCCGACCTTCCCCGAAAATTGTCTTCGGTCCGGGCACGCTGGGTGAGTTGCCCGCTGGTGTGCGCGAAGTCGGTGGCTCCTCGGTTTTTCTCGTGAGCGATTCCGGCATCGCGCGCGCCGGGCATCTCGAAACCGCGCGACGCCTCCTCGAAACGGCGGGCATTCCCGTGGCCGTCTTCGACCGCTCGAAGGAAAATCCCACCGAGGCCGATGCCGTCGCGTGCTGCGACGTCGCACGCGCGTCGAACTTCGACTGCATCGTGGCGCTCGGCGGCGGGAGCAGCCTGGACACCGCCAAGGCCTGCAATTTCCTGCTGACCAACGGTGGCGCGATGCGGGATTACCACGGCTACGGCAAAGCAACGAAGGCCATGCTGCCGTTCATCGCGATTCCCACGACTTCCGGCACCGGCAGCGAATGCCAGTCGTACGCCCTCGTCAGCCGCGACGACACGCACGAAAAAATGGCTTGCGGCGACCCGAGGGCGCGCGCGCGGATCGCGATTCTCGACCCCGACCTCACGAGGACCCAGCCCAAATCCGTTGCCGTGCTCACGGGTCTGGATGCGTTGGCGCACGCGTTGGAGTCAGCGGTTTCCACGAAGCGGAACGCGATTTCTTCGCTCTATTCTGAAGCGGCGTTCCGTCACCTGTCGCGCGCGATTGGAAACGTGATCAATGGCAACGCTGACCGGGATGACCGCAGCCACATGCAGCTCGGCGCCGCGCTCGCCGGGCTCGCGATCGAAAACAGCATGCTGGGGGCCGCTCATGCCTCGGCCAATCCGCTGACTGCTCGGCACAATGTGATTCACGGGCGCGCTGTGGCCATCATGCTGCCGCATGTGATGCGGATGAATCAGACCGACCCCGGTGCGCGAGCCATCTACACGCGTTATTCGGAACTCCTGAAAACTTCCTGCGCCACGTCGCTGTCGCTGATCGACTGGGTCGCGGAACTCGTGGCGCAAAGCGGGTTGCCGGTGATCAACGGCGGTGCGGTCGATTTCTCGGCGCTGGCCGAAGACGCCGCGAAACAATGGACGGGGCAATTCAATCCGCGGCCGTTGCAGCATGACGACTACGTTGCACTCTATCGCCATGCCTTGGGATCTCATGGCGCCGCGTGACACGGTGGAGCGGGAGCCCGTCAACCCGCCGTCTCAGACCTGCG
>JBDSSU010000275.1:0-13151 GCA_039928635.1 Opitutaceae bacterium
TGTTTACTGCTTCGTTCGCGCTCGGAGTATCCGGGTTCATCGGTGTCCATCCCGTGGTTCAATGGCATTGATCCGGCTCAGGCTTAATTCGATTGAAGATTTTTCGGTCTCGCATACCCAGAACGCACCCCATGAAAAAAACCTTTGCTCTCACCATCGCGTGCGCGGTGGCTGTTTTCACCTTCGCTCAAGATGCCGCCAAAAAAACCGCGCCATCCCCAGCTTCGACCAAGGACAATGCCACCCCGCCCGCCATTCCGGTCACCGCTGCCGTCGTGACGGCTCCGTTCGTCCTGAAGGACGGGGTGCTTTCGCAGCCGGGCACGACTGAGCTGGCCACGGGCGGCAAGGCAGTCATCACGTTCAGCGTCCCGAAAGCCGGCGATTATGTCATTCTCGCGGTCGCGAGCGCGGCGGACGAGGAATCGAATTCTTTCTTCCTCAACATTGATGGCCAGCCCGAAGACCCGCTGGGAGTCTGGGACATCGAAGTGACGAATGGTTTTGAAGAGCGCGTGGTCGGCTGGCGGGGGACCGGCGATTCCACCGCCCCTGAATTCGCGCCCAAAGTTTTCAAGCTTACCGCGGGCGAACATAAGCTGAACCTCGTCGGTCGCGAGCCAGCGCAGTTGAAGAGCGTCACGATTGTGGCGATGACGAAGTAGGGGATCCGGCTTTCGTTTCCATAAAATCCGGGCAATCCCGAGCCCATTGTGCTCAAACCAGACTCGGACCACCTGGCGGTTTCCCAGCCCTCGGTGATTTCCCCGCCCTCGTCCGGCCAGCCCGGTTGACTGGGAAATGACGACCGCTCTTCCGCCCGAATCAGCAGAGGCGGCGTGCGCTTCGGCGTCCAAGTGGGTCGGCGTGCTGCTCCAGCAGCAGTTGGGCAAAGCCCTGCATTCCCGGCGGCGGGCCCGCATTTCATGGGCCACCGGCCAAACGAAAATATCCTTCTGCGCAGCAAGGCGGAAACGTTGCCTGAACGGGCATCACGAGGAACCCGACCATCGGTAAAAATCAGTTGCCTCACCGGTGTTCGCGTTTTCCCTTTTCTGAGGATGATGCGTACCCCCTCTCTCCTGGCCGTGCTCGCATTCTCTTCGGCGACGCTCACCAGCGCCTCCGCCGCCGATGCGACGCTCAAGCGGCTGGACACACGCTTTAAGACCGCGGTCCATCCGTTTCTGGAGACCTACTGTGTCTCCTGTCATGGCAAGGAAAAGGCCGAGGCCGAACTCGACCTGACGGCCTATTCCTCTGTCGCGGACGTGCTCAAGGATGGGCCGCGTTGGGACTTGGTGCTGGAGCGTTTGGAATCGGAGGAGATGCCGCCGAGCAAAGCGAAAAAGCATCCCGCCCCCGGTGTGCGCAGCGAGGCCGTCGATTGGTTTCAGGCGCTGCGCAAATACGAAATCCAGCGCCACGCGGGGGATCCGGGAATCGTGCTCGCACGGCGGTTGAGCAATGCGGAGTTCAATTACACGATTCGCGATCTCACCGGCGTTGATCTCAAACCGACGCGCGAATTCCCGGCCGATCCGTCCAACACCGCAGGCTTCGATAACTCAGGGGAGTCGCTGACGATGTCGCCGTCGCTGCTGAAGAAATATCTGCAGGCGGCGCGCGAGGTCGCAAACCACCTGTTCTTAAAACCGGAGGGGTTCGCCTTCGCGGCTCATCCGATGCTGGCGGAAACGGACCGCGACAAATACGCCGTCCACCAGATCATTGATTTTTATCACCGGCAGAACACCGACTACGCGGCGTATTTCCGCGCCGCCTGGTCGTTCAAGCATCGCGGCGCTCTCGGCAAACCGAAGGCCACCCTCGCGGACTTCGCCGCCGCGAACCGAGTCAGCGCCAAATATCTGGCGACGATCTGGGCGACCTTGGAAACCGAGAAAGCAGACTTGGGCCCCCTGGTGAAGCTGCACGCGCTCTGGCGGGAATTGCCGGCGCCGCGTCCGAATGAAACCGCTGTGGCGCAGAAAGGCTTCGAGCAGATGCGGGACTATATCGTCAAGGTCCGCGCGAAAGTGGAACCGCGTTTCCTCAATATCACGGCCGGCAAAATCGCCGCGAACGGGCAGGGCCGCGGCAACAACGCGCAGGGCGTCAACTCCGGTTCGCAGGTCATGATGATTTGGAAAAACGTGCAGTATGCGACGCACCGGATGAAGTTCGATCCGGTGCAGCTGCAGGTGGAGGGCGAGGCACCCGTTCCGCCGCTCGATGTTGCCAACGAGTCGGGCGCCGGCGGTGAGTTTGGTCCGGGCCGTACCGTCCCGCTCATCAATCAACCCGGCGATCCCGACCTCGCGGTGCCGGAGGGGCAGCGCGCGCGTTACGAGGCGGCGTGGGCGAAGTTCTGCGCGGTGTTTCCCGACAAGTTCTACATGGAGGAGCGCGGCCGGAACTATTTCAACACGAAGATCGATCGCGGCCGCTACCTGAGCGCCGGTTTCCACAGCAACATGGGTTATTTCCGGGACGACCAGCCGCTCTACGAGCTGATCCTCGACGACCAGCAGCGGAAGGAACTCGACGCGCTTTGGATCAACATGGACTTCATCGCCTCCACGACTTCGCGGATGTACGTGGAGTTCAATCCTGGCCGGCGGCAGGGACGAGGTGCCGCGGCCGAAGCGGCGGTGCCCGAAGTCGCCGCGATCGAGTTGCCCGCTACGCCGGTCAGCTCCGCGCAAGCCCTGGAGATCACCTCCGAGGCGAAGATCATGCAGACGTTCGATCGTTTTCTCGCGCAGGCTGAGGGCGGTGATCCGCGGGGCACCCAGGCCATCAAGGATTATTTCCCGTGGATCAATGCGACCCTCCGTGCCACCGAGAAAGCGAAGCTCGACGCGGAGCCGAGCCACCTGAAGGCCCTGCTGGAATTCGCCGGGCGTGCTTATCGGCGCCCGCTCACGAAGGAGGACAAGGATGATCTGCTGTCGTTCTACCGCGTGGCGCGCGACCGCGATAAACTCGATCACGAGGCGGCGATGCGCGAATCGATTGTGAGCGTGCTGATGGCGCCGGATCTCGCGTACCGCATCGACCTCGCGCAAACGACCACGGGGATTCACCGGCTTTCGGATTACGACCTCGCGAGTCGCCTGAGTTATTTCCTGTGGGCAAGCATGCCGGATGACGAACTTCTCGCCCACGCGAAAGCCGGCGATCTCCACGAGCCGAAGGTCATCACCGCGCAGGCTCGGCGGATGTTGAAGGATCCGCGGGCGCGCGCACTGGCGGTGGAGTTCGGCGGCAACTGGCTCGATTTCCGTCGCTTCGAGGGAATCGGCACCGTGGACGTGGAGCGATTCCCCGCCTTCACGAGCGAACTCCGGCAGGCAATGTTCGAGGAACCCATTCGCTTCACCCTCGATGTCATCCAGGCGAACCGGTCCGTCCTCGATTTCCTCTACGCCAAGGACACCTTTGTGAATCCGGTGCTCGCGAAACATTATGGCATGCCCGCCATGACCGGTCGCGCGGACGAGTGGGTGCGGGTCGCGGACGCCGATCGGTATGAACGAGGCGGGATTTTGCCGATGGCGGTGTTTCTCACCAAGAACGCGCCAGGGCTGCGCACGAGCCCGGTGAAACGCGGAAACTGGGTCGTGAAGAATGTGCTCGGCGAACGCATTCCCCCGCCGCCACCGAATGTGCCGGAGTTGCCGCAGGACGAGGCCAAGTTGGATCTGCCCTTGCGTGACATGCTTGCTCGCCACCGTGCGGACCCCAACTGCGCGGCGTGTCACGCGCGCTTTGATTCGTTCGGTTTGGTCTTCGAAGGCTTCGGTCCGGTCGGTGATCGTCGCGAAAAAGATCTCGGCGGACGGGCGGTCGACACTCACGCGAGCTTCGCTGGCGGAGCCGAAGTCGCGGGCCTCGAAGGCTTGCGTCAGCATATTCGTGACAAGCGTCAGACGGATTTCGTCAACAACCTCTCGAGCAAGCTGCTCGTGTACGCTTTGGGTCGCAGCCTGATGTTGTCCGATGATCCGCTGATTCAGGACATGCGGCGCAAAGTCACGACCGATAGCTATCGTTTCCAAACGCTCGTCGATTCCATTGTGACGAGTCCTCAATTTCTCAACAAGCGGGGTCGTGACGACTTCGCACAAAGGTGACCATGAATACCCAACCCCGTCAGTCGCGTCGTCAATCCACCCCGATCGCTCCTGGGTTCACGCGGCGAACTTTTCTGCAGGGCGTGGGGGTGACGATGGCGTTGCCCTGGCTCGAGTCGCTGGCGGGCGCCGCGCCGTTGCCCTCCGCCGCGCTCGATCAGGCAGGCGGAACGGCCAACGCCCTTCCGAAACGGTTTGCGGTGATGTTCATGGGGTGCGGCGTAAATCCCGATCACTGGTGGGCGAAGAACTCGGACACCGGAATCGAACTCGGCAAAACGCTCGAACCGCTCGAGCCGATCAAGGCGAAGGTCAATGTGATCAACGGGCTCTTTAACAAGAAGTCGACGAACCAGGGCATCCATCCGGCTCAGACGGGAAATCTTCTGACCGGCGTCTCGTTCAAGAAAGGGTCGATCATTCAGAGCGGGATCAGCATGGACCAGGTGATCGCGAATCACGTCGGTCAGGAGACGATTCAACCCAGCATGGTGCTCGCCTGTGAGCAGCCGATGACGGGTTACCACGAGTCCAATTTCTCCAACGCTTACAGCTCGCACATCTCGTGGCAGAGCCCGGAGTCACCGGTGCCGAACGAAATGTATCCTTCGCTCGCGTTCGACAGCCTCTTCGAAAACCGCGGCAGCTTGCGCAATCTCAGCGTGCTCGATCGCGTCAAGGACCGCGCCGCTCAGCTCAGCCGCCGGATCAGCGCCACCGACAAGGTGAAACTCGACGAATATCTCAGCAGCGTGCGCGACGTGGAGAAAAGCATCGAGCGGATGCGGGTTGATAAGGACAAGGCGTTCGAGCGGGCGCGCGACAAGGATCAGCCGGTCTTCACGATGAAGCGGCCCGACAACGGACTGCCGGAAGATCTTCGTGAGCACGCGCGTTTGATGTGCGACATCATTGCGCTCGCCTTTCAGACGGACAAAACGCGCGTCGCCTCGCTGATTCTCGCCCGCGATCTCTCGTCCCTTTACTATCCGTTCCTCGATGTGAACCAGCAGCATCATGGCGCTTCGCACACCGACACTTCGGAAGGCTATGAGCGGGTGGCGCGCTTTCATCTCAGCCAGATGGCGTACCTCGCCAAAAAACTCGATGCGATGCCGGAGGGCGAAGGCACGGTGTTGGACAACTCCTGCGTGATGTTCATGTCGAACATGCTTTCGGGCACCCGCCACGATAACAAAAAACTGCCCATCGTCACGGCAGGCGGCCTGAGTGGAACGCTCAAGACTGGCCGGGTGCTCAACTACCTCGAGGCAGGAGACGAGAACCGCAAAGTCTGCAGTCTTTACTTGGGGTTGATGGATCGCATGGGCGCGAAGCTGGATCATTTCGGCGACGCTGACTCACGCCTCGCCGGGCTCTGATCCTTCCTGAGGATCGTCCTGGCGGCGATGCTCGGCGGATCGCGGGGTTTGCGAGAGGCGACGGGTTTTGGGACGCACTCCCTCCTGGCCGGAACGAAGTTCGGTCGAGAGCTGGGTTTCGGGCAGGACGATCACGCCGTGTCGAACCACCGGCTCCATTCGGCAGGCGTTGCTCAAACTCTTCGCGGCCTCCTCCTGTTTTCCGACAAGGGAAGAATAACACGCGAGATTGAAGTGCAGAATCGCGCACGTTTTTCCGTGGTGACGCTCCGCATTCAGCAAAACCTCCCGCGCCTGCTGGACTTCTTCCATTTCCCGGAACGCGCCGGCGAGCACCAGCCAGGGCAACTCGTGGCTGACCGTGCGCGAGAGGATGAGTCGCGCGAGCAGCACCACGACGCTCCAACGCTTCTCCTGCCAGTTTAACTGGAGCAGCGGTTCCCAAACCTCCGCATAAAAACGGTCGGTGCCCACGACCGTCTCCGACTCGCCCGCGCCGAGCTGAGGGAAACCAGCCGCGTACTGCAGGGCGCGATGGTTTGCGGGCATCGGGACACGAAATACGAGCCCACGGCGTTCACAACGGTAGCGGCTACAGGATTTTCGGCAAACGTACCGGGAATCCGGTAGTCAGGCTGCTTTTCTGGGTACCTTCGATCTTGTCAGCTTTGAATGGCGGCCATGAACGATCGTAACCCCAGAAGAGTCGCGGAACTCAGACGCATTCTGCAATCGACCGACGCGGATCAGGTCGAAGCAAACTTTGGGGTATTGGACCCATCGCGAATAAGTTCGAGGGTGGATAACTAGGCTTCTCGGGGACTCCTCATCTTGCTCTCATTGCCGGATGTCTGCCTGCGTGATTGGCCAGCGATGGATGAGCGAACGGGAACCCGAGCTGGGGCTCGGCGTGATCGCGCGCGTGGATCCGACCCGCCTCGAAATCGCTTTTCCAGGAACGGGTGAAACGCGCCTCTACGCGGCGAGCACCACCGCTCTCCGACGGGTCAAATTCCAGGTCGGTGATACCTTGAGCGGTCGCGATGGGCTTACGTTGGTCGTCGAATCGGTGGAAGAGTCGGCCGGTCTGCTCGCCTACCTCGGCCAGGGTCAGCGCCTCGGGGAGGAGGCCGTTTCCGATCTCACGAATGATCGTGCCCCGATCGAAACCCTCCTCGCAGGCCAGGTTGATCCGGGCGAGGTTTTCAATTTGCGGCTGCGCGCGCTTCACGCCCAGGCAAAATTCCGGCAGTCGGAACTCCGGGGATTTCTCGGGGCGCGCGTGCAGTTGATTCCCCATCAATTCTACATCTTGCAGGAAGTTTCCTCGCGGCAGATCGCGCGCGTCCTGCTGGCGGACGACGTCGGCCAGGGCAAAACCATCGAGGCCTGTCTGATCCTGCAGCGATTGCTCGCCGTCGGAAAAGTCCGCCGCGCCCTCATCCTCGTACCGGAACCTTTGACTCACCAGTGGTTCGTCGAACTCCTGCGCCGCTTCAATCTGTGGTTCAGCATTTATGATGAGGAGCGCTGCCTCGCCTGCGAACAAAGCGAGCCGGATAAAAATCCCTTTCTCGCCGCGCAGCTCGTGCTTTCTAGCGTGACCTTCCCCGCGGCTGATCCGCGGCGACGCGCACAGATCGTCGCTGCCGGTTGGGACCTGGTCGTGATCGATGAGGCGCATCATCTCCATTGGGCGGAGGAAAACGTGAGCCCGGCTTATGCGTTGGCGGAGGAACTGGCCGCGCGAACGTTACACCTGCTGCTGCTCACCGCCACGCCGACGCAGTTGGGACTGGTCGCGCACTTTGCGCGGCTCCGCCTGCTCGATCCCGACCGCTACACCAACTTCAACGAGTTTCGCCGTGAGGTGGAAAACTTCGGTCCCGTGGCCGAGATCGCGGAAAAAATCGTGGAAGAAAAACCGCTCAAACCGAAAGATCGTGAAACCCTCCAGCGCCTCTTTCACCGCGATCCGGTCCGCCTCAACGAGCACCTGGATGCCTTGGCGCGATCGCAGCCGGGAGCACGCCAGGCGCTGACGCGAACGCTCCTCGATCAGTACGGAACTGGGCGCGTGGTGTTTCATAATACGCGGGCGGCCATGGGCGGATTTCCTCGCCGGAAATTTCATCCGGCGCCGGTCATCCAGAATAACCTCAGCCAGCTCGCCCGCGTCACGCGGGAGTTGCGCGCCGAGGAAGCCGGGGATGCGGGCAGCCTCCGCTATTCGTTCAAGGATGATCCGCGCATCGACTGGCTGGCCGAGTTTTTAACGAAACATCGCCCGGCGAAAGTTCTCCTCATCTGCAAATCACTCCGGAAGGTCGCGGCCATCGATCAAGCGCTGAAGGAGAAGATCAACCTCAAGACCGGATTGTTTCACGAGGGTTTGCCTCTGGTCCAGCGGGACCGAAACGCCGCCTGGTTTGCCGAGCCCGATGGCGCGCAGATTCTGCTTTGCTCCGAGATCGGGAGCGAGGGACGCAACTTCCAGTTCGCCCATCACCTCGTGCTTTTTGACCTGCCGCTCAATCCCAGCCTTCTCGAGCAACGCATCGGAAGACTCGACCGCATTGGACAGAATCAAACGATCCGGATCCACGTTCCGTATCTGGCGCAGAGCAGCGAAGCGTTTCTCGTCGACTGGTATCATCGCGGGCTCGATGCCTTCGAGGCGCCCTTGCAGAGCGGTGACGAATATGAGGCAGCGTTCAGGGAGCGCGTGCTCGGCGCCGCTTTCAATGACGCGAAGGGGGAACGCGAGCAACTGATCGAGGAAACCGTGCGCTTCCGCCAGGCACTCACGGCGAAATTGAAACAAGGTCGGGACCGTTTGCTCGAGCTCAACTCGTTCGACCGGACCGTCGCCGAAACGTTGATCGATAAAATCCGCGTGGCCGACGCCGATCCGGCGCTGCGCAATTTTCTCATCGCGCTGCTCGATCATTTCGGGGTGCGCATTCGCGAGCACGAGAAAGGCGATGTCTTCCTCGACCCGAGTCATGCGTACATCGAAAACTTCCCCTCGATTCCCCGTGACGGCATGCACGCCACTTTCAGCCGTGCCGACGCGCTGGTGCGCGAGGATCTGCAGTTTATTTCCGCCGACCATCCGCTCGTGCGGGATGCGATTGATCTCCTGATCGCTTCGAAAGCCGGAACGGTTTCGTTCGGCGTGATCCAGTCTGACACGCCCAATCTTCTGCTCGAAGCCGTCTTCGTTCTCGAGACGGTCGCGGACGCGCGCTGGCACGTGGATCAGTTTCTCGCTTCGACGCCGGTGCGGGCCGTCGTTGATCTGCGCGGGGAGGATGTGACGGCCGATTGGAGCGCGTCAGTGCTGGCCGGGGAAGTCACGGACGCCCCGCTCGAGCAGTTCCGCGGACGACCGGAGTTGAGCGCCGCGGTTTTGAAAGTGCTGCTCGACCGTGCCGAGGAAAGTGCCGGGAAGAAAGCCGGTGTTCTCAAAGCTGCTGCCCAGGCGAAGGCCCGCGAGCTGCTTTCGGCCGAGCGCCAGCGCCTCATTGATCTGCGGAAGGTCAACGCCCACGTGCGGCTGGAGGAAATCGAATTCGCGGGGGAACAGCTTGCGCGCATTGAAACCGCGATCAATCAGGCTCGGTTAAGACCCGACGCGCTCCGTCTCATCGTACAAGTGGGGCGGGCCGGCCGGCGGATTTAGCGGACGTCTTCGAAATCGTTTTTGATTCTGGACGCGGCGAACTCTACAAAGTCGAAGGCGATGCGATTTCCGCGGGCCCGGATTCTTCACGCCAGCTCCGAGCGGCCGTCCGCCCGAATTTGGCCACGCGGCAGCGGAAGCGGTTCGCGGTGGCTGATGTTGTTGCCGTCGTGCGGATACAGGCCGAGGAACGCCAGCGAGGAAACGATCGTGATGGCGCCCAAGGTGAAGAATGCCTTGTGCAGCGCGGGAATCGTTTGGATCGCGTTCGCCTGATCGACGTGACCGAGAAACCACGCGGCGACGGGGGAACCAATGGCAACGCCGAAGCTGAGCGAGAGCTGTTGAGCGGTGCTGGATTTGGAATGCCGTTCCGAAATTTCTGCCGCTGAAAACCATTTGCCTTCGGACTGTCCTCACTTTTGTGCTGTGCGTGGTAACAGTGCTCATTCAAGGTGCGGCCCGACGATTCGAACGATTGATTCGAGCATCGTCGCAAACCCCACTACCAATGAAACGAAATTACCGGACTGGCGCTACGGCGTATCCGATTTCGGCCCGAGCCCTGCTCGTGGCCTTTTCCCTCACCGGCATCCTCCTCCCTTCGTGGGCGCAAGTGGCGCCCGCGGCAACTCCGCCCCGCGCTGCAACCGTGACTCCCACGGCTAAGGAAGTTGAAGGAGAGGGCGCCTCAAAAAATCCCGTCGTGCTGTCTCCTTTCGAGGTGAATTCGCAGCAGGACTCCGGATTCATGGCCGCCTCCGCCGTTGCGGGTGGTCGCCTCGCGATCGACCTGAAGGACGCGCCGGTGGCATATTCGGTCCTGAACAAGGAATTTTTGGACGCGCTGCAAATCACCGGCTTGGAACAGGCCGCTGATTGGGCTCCCAACACCACCCGCGTTCCCGATCACGGCCACGAAAACACGTGGGGTGGCTCGGTCCTCGTGTCGAGCCGCGGTGTCTCCAGTTTTTTCGCGCAGCGTGATTTCTTCCAGTACCAGATGGATTTCGATTCCTACAATCTGGACCGGATCGACTACGGCCGCGGCCCGAATGCGGTCCTCTTTGGCTTCTCCTCCTTTGGCGGAGCGCAAAGCGCGATGAGCAAACAGGCGCAGATCGGACGCACCTTTGGTGAGACCCGCCTGAGTTACGGCTCGTGGGACCACCGTCGTGGTACGCTCGACTACAATCTCGGTCTCGGCGCAAACGCGGCGCTGCGCGTTAACGTGATGGGTCAACGAAGCCAGGGTTGGCGAGATGCCGAGTTTATGAACCGCAAGGCGATTCACCTCGCCGGCAAGGTTCGCCTCGGAGAACGCACCGAAATTCGCGCGGAAGCCGAACGGGGCACGATGGGCCAGAATACCCCCTATCACACTTATTATGACGGCATGCTCGGCTGGGACGGGAGCACGGTGTACGATACGCGCCGCCTTACCGCCTTTTCCGATGCCGCCGCGCGCGGCGTCACCTCCTACGGGAATTTGGGCAACAACGTGAGCGCCTTCATTTATTCGCCGGCCCAAAGCATGGGCAGCGTCATCGATGTCGCGGGGACGGGCCGCACCACCGGCGTGACATCGGCCAATCGCCTCGGCGGGACGTCCTTCGTCGGCTCGAACAATTTCGATCTCACGCCGGTCATCGAAGGCTACAATCTGCCGGCTAACCGCTATGGTCTCGCGACCGCGAATTCCAAATTTCGCGTCCCCGGGGCGGACTCCCGTTTCGGTCTGACCAATGGTCCGCTCAACTCCCGCGATTACCGCATCGGCTCAATTTTCCTCACGCATCAGGTGGGCAATCTCTACCTCGAGATGGCGAGCAATTACTCGTATAACGAACGCCTCGGAATGCAGCACGTCTATGCCGGCACCGGCATCAACGAGTACATCGACATCAACCGCACGCTGCCCGACGGCTCGGCCAATCCCGTGTTCCTCGAGCCCTACACCGAGGGCCGTCTCCAGCGGCGCCACGACGACTGGCGCGGCCGCAATCACCGCCTCTCTGCCGCCTACGTCATGGATAACACCCGCGCGGGCAGCTACACCTTCCAGGCGATGATCGGCAGCGCGTATTCAGATCGATACTATGCCTCCGACAGCTATCAGGTGCAGCGCGGCACCGAGACGGCCAACTGGAACCAGGGCAGCGAACAAGTCATGTTCCGCCGCTACCTCAATCGTCCGGAGAGCTTCGATCTCAACCTGCCCACCAGCGTCACGTACCTCGACAATGCCGGGGTGGTGCGGAGCGCCACCGCGGGATGGATTCCGGGGTTCAACGAGGAAAACCGCAAAGTGAAGTTCGGCCAGGCTTCGATCCGCGGACGCTGGTTCAATAACAAACTCATCGGCATTGTCTCGGGCCGCATCGATGATGTCTATCGCCAGGGCCGCAGTTCCACCAACAATCGCGATCTCGTCGGCACCGGCTGGGATCCGTACAAGTCCTCCTTCCTGCCGTTCATCTCGCAGGCCGAGTGGACCAGCCTCACGTTCATCCCGAAGGACGCCAGCGGCAACCCGACCGGCGCCCGCCAGCCTGCCATCGCGGTACCGCGTAACGCCGCCGGCTTCCGTCAGCCACAATATATCAATGATCGCTTCCGCGCGGACTACTCCAATCCCCCGCTCGACGCGCGCGCCAATTCGAAGTTCGCCGGACTTGTCTATCACTTCACTCCTTGGATGAGCGCCGCGGTCAACTACTCGCAGGGTGCCGACTACAATGATGCGCCCCAAAAATGGGATGGTTCGACGTTCCCGATGCGCAAGTCGGAAGGCAAAGACGTCAGCCTCCGCTTCACCTCCCTCGAAGGCCGTCTCAACACGACCGTCACCTACTATCAGGGCGAGGAGGAAAACGAAGGCATCAACACGGGTAATCTGGGCATCGCGCGTTGGGGCAGTTTCAACACGATCCTGAGTTCCAACGTCCTCGACGATCTCAGCGATAACGGCATCAACGGTCGTGGAGTTCCACTCGTTCCTTCGCCGGGCTGGGACTCGCGCACCCGCAAGAACGAGGGTTTCGAGTTCGACGTGACCGCGAACCTTTCGCGTAGCTGGCGCCTGACGCTGAACTTCGCGTTACCCAAAGCCGTGCAGCAGGACACCGCGCCTGACTTCCGGAATTACTTCGATTCCAACCAAGGAGCTCTCCGTCAGGTGCTCGGCGACTCCGGCATCCTGATCGACAGCTCGAATTTTGCGACGGTCGATTCCGCGATTGCCACGTCACGACGCGCGCCCAACAACGAGCACCAAAACGCAGCCACCGCGTGGAATGCCGTCTACCAGGATCGTCAGAGTATCGTGACCGGTTCCCAGGATCTGGCGCGCTCGATGAAGTTCATCGGCAACATCTACACGGATTACCGGTTCTCCACCGGTCCGCTCAAGGGCGCGAAGTTCGGCGGCGGCATCAACTACCGTGGCGCCCAGGTCATCGGATACCGCGGCAGCGACACCATCGTCGATCCAGCAAATCCGACCCGCACGATCGACGATCCCTCGGTGGGAGCTTACGACACCGTCAAGTCAGACGCGTATTACAACGTCACCCTCAACCTCGGGTATCAGTGGAGATTCAGCGAGCGCTTTACCTTCGAGTTCGATCTGAAGGTCGACAACGTGCTCGACGACCACGATCCGATCTACATTGGCACGACACTGCGGCCACGGAACGGTGACCTGAACAGCCCTGCCCGCGCCGCCGTGCCCGGCCAGTTCTGGTGGCGCCAGATCCCCCGCAACTACGTCTTCTCGGTGACGACGCGGTTCTAAGATCAGGATCACCGGGTCACACGAGGAAATCTCGGGTGCCCGCCACGTCGGTCGTGGCGGGCACAACCCAGAGAGATGCAGCTTGATTCGCGATGGGTCTGATACCCCTAAGCTTGCTTCGGCTTGGTTGCAAAAGGGTCCGGGGAGCG
>JBDSSU010000276.1:0-2989 GCA_039928635.1 Opitutaceae bacterium
CGGCACGCTATCTGGTGACGACGATGCTCCATAGCTTGAAGAGCGCTGATCTTGCGAGGACGGAGGACTTTAACCGGGTTTTCGCGGCAATGTTCACGGAACTTTCTTTCGGCTTGAAGAAAAGCCAGAGCGTGGAGGCGGTGATTGATTTGATCGAAGCACTGGATGGCGGGGAAGGTCTGCGGGTGAGCTATCCGTCGGATTACCGCGAATGCATCATTGGCGTCGAAGGAATCGATGTCCAATTGCGGTGCTCGGGTGCCGCGCTCGAGATGGTTTTTCCGCGGGCGGGTTCGCCCGGGGAATTGATCGAGCGGTTTGCGGAGATTCGCAGCGCGTTCGCCGTTAGCCGTGAACTGGCCGGGATTATCGGCTGATATATAACAAGGCTGGGGGCAAAAAAAGCGGCGCCAGTGAGGGCGCCGCTCAGAGTAAGAATGAACGATCAGCCCAGTAGCTCGGTGACCATCGCGCGTTCGTCAACGAGTTCCTTGTTGGTTGCGGCTATCTTCGATTTCGCAAAGTCATCCATGACGTAACTGGTGATCACTTCATAAGCGCCGGGCGTGGTGGTGCGCACCGGCATCCCCGCCCAGACGTTGGCGTCGAAACCATAGTGGCCGTTGGATTTCACCGCGACAGAGTGGATGGCGCCGGGGGTGACGAGACTGCGCACGTGGTCGACCAAGGCATTTGCCGCAGACGCGGCGGACGAAGCGCCACGGGCGGCGATGATGGCGGCACCGCGTTTGCCGACCGTTTCAAGAAACGCGCCCTGAAGCCAGGCGGTGTCGGTGACAACCGAGGTGGCGGGCTTCCCGCCAATCGTCGCGTGAGCGAATGCAGGGAACATCGTGGGGCTGTGATTCCCGTAGATGTAGATTTTCTCGACAGTTGTGAGGTCGACGCCGGCTTTTTTCGCGAGCTGGGTTTGGGCGCGATTTTGATCGAGTCGTACCATCGCCGTGAAGTTCTCGGCCGGCAGCCGTTTCGCGTGGCTCGCCGCGATCATGCAGTTCGTGTTCGCTGGATTGCCGACAACGGCAACGCGGGCGTCGTCGGCCGCGACTTCGTCGATGATCTTTCCCTGAGTGGTGAAAATCTTGCCGTTATCCTTGAGGAGATCGGCCCGTTCCATTCCCGGCCCCCGAGGCTTGGCTCCAATAAGCAGGCACCAGTTGGCATCTTTGAAGCCCACCCGGGCGTCGTCGGTGAGCACGTAGCCCTTTAGCAACGGGAATGCGCAATCATCCAGTTCCATCGCCACGCCCTCGAGGGCCTTCATGGCTTTTTCGATCGGAGCCTCGATGAGTTGAAGGATCACTGGTTGATCGGCGCCAAACATCGCACCTGAGGCGATGCGGAAAAGGAGCGAGTAGCCGATTTGGCCGGCGGCACCAGTGACTGCGACACGAATGGGTGGTTTCATGGGGAAAGAATTTTAGTTCAGACGGAGAACAGCGTGAAGCAAGCAGCTTTCCGTGCTGCGGAGAGGTGGAGCGTTTATTTAAAACGAGGGGCGAGCGAAGCGTGGATCTCGCGGATGAGCCCGGCGGTGGTGTCCCAACCGATGCACCCATCCGTGATGCTCACACCGTAGCGGAGCTTCTCCTTGGGTTGCGGGAACGGCTGGCTACCCGCTTCGAGATTACTCTCGATCATGGCGCCCATGATCGAGGAATTCCCGGCTCCAATCTGTTGAAGCAGCTCGCGCATTACCTCCGGCTGACGCTCGGGCTGCTTCGCTGAGTTGTCGTGCGAGCAGTCGACCAGAATGGCTTTCGGAAGATTTGCTTTGGCGAGGAGTTGTTCAGTTTGAGCGATGTGTGCTGGCGAATAGTTCGGGCCACCTGCGCCGCCTCGGAGAACGGCGTGGCAGTCCGGATTTCCCCGGGTGACGATCGCAGAGGCCGCACCTTCCAAGTTGATCCCGAGAAAGGTGTGTGGCTGTGCGGCGGCTTTGATGGCGTTGATCGCGGTAATGATGGATCCGTCAGTTCCATTTTTGAATCCGATGGGCATCGAGAGTCCTGAAGCCATCTGCCGATGCGTTTGTGATTCTGCGGTGCGAGCTCCGATCGCGCCCCAGCAAACAAGATCAGCGACATATTGGGGTGTGATAGGATCGAGGAATTCGGTGGCGGTGGGTAAGCCGAGATCGAGCACGTCCCGCAGGAACGAACGACCGACACGGAGGCCAGTGGCGATATCGTGCGATCCGTCGAGGTGGGGATCCATCACCAAGCCTTTCCAACCCACGGTCGTTCGCGGCTTTTCGAAGTACACTCGCATGACGATCATGATCCGGTCTGAAACTTCCCGCGCGATTCCCGCCAACTTTGTTGCGTACTCGCGACCTGCCGTCAGGTCGTGGATGGAGCACGGGCCGATGACTAGGAGGAAGCGCCGGTCATCCGTAAAAATAAGGCGGTGGATTTCACGGCGTGCATGCGTTACGAAGTCGGCTTGGGAAGGCGTTTTCGGCAACTCTGCGAGCAATCCCGCCGGCGAAGGCAGGGCTCTTGTTTCGACGACGTTGATGTCGGAAGTTTTCTCCATGAATTTCCAGCCTGCCTAAGCTCAACCGTTCCGCGCAAGCCTCTCGTCTATCCGCAGCGCGTGAGACGGGCAAAAAAAGTGGCGGGCCGTATACCCCTATACGGCCCGCCTTTGCTTTCTTAGTTACCCCAAAACTCCCGCTAAGCGGGAGAAGTGTGAAAATCTATGTGTTGAGAAGTAGCCGGAACCAGCGCACCGTCAAATGAAGTTTTCAGAATCTCTCAGAGATCTAGGCAAAATGTTGATTATAAAGTGATAGAAATCTTATGGATTCGGTGAAGAAATGCAGTTTTTTCAGTTATGAGCCCTCTGCTTTTTTAAGAGTTGCGGGTGCTGACGCGGCTACTTTCCTGCAGGGGCAGTTCACGAACGACCTTCGGGTGAACGCTGAGGGAGGAGCGGCCTACGGGTTGTGGTTAAATCATAAGGG
>JBDSSU010000277.1:0-15371 GCA_039928635.1 Opitutaceae bacterium
CGGTGCGCGACGATCTTCTTGGCCAGCGACGGCCCGATGCCGGCGACGTAGCCGAGCAGGCTCGGGCTCGCGTTGTTGCACAAAGCGATCGGTAAACAGCTCACCTGTGTGTTCGTCGACAACGGCCTCCTGCGAAAAGGGGAACGCGAGTACGTGGAGGGCCTCTACAAGCGGAATTTCAAGATCGATCTCAGGGTGGTGGATGCCTCGGCGCTTTTTCTTCGCCGTCTGAAGGGGATAGTCGAGCCGGAGCAAAAGCGGAAAATTATCGGGCGGACCTTTGTAGAGGTTTTTGAGAAGACGCTGAAGTCCATCGGGCACGCCGACTTCTTGGGGCAGGGGACGCTTTATCCTGATGTGATCGAAAGTGTTTCCATCGCGGGTAATCCGGCCTCGCTGATCAAGACGCATCACAACGTGGGGGGGCTGCCGGAGCGGATGAAGCTGAAGTTGATCGAGCCGCTGCGGGAGCTTTTCAAAGACGAAGTCCGGAAGGTCGGTGCGGCTCTTGGGCTCCCGAAGGAAGTGGTCTGGCGCCAGCCGTTCCCGGGACCGGGGCTGGGCGTCCGCGTGATGGGCGATATTACGGCGGAGAAACTGGAGATCCTGCGCGGTGCCGATTTCGTGTTGCAGGACGAAATGATGGAATCGGGGCACTACTGGAAAGTGTGGCAGTCGTTTGCCGTCTTCCTGCCCGTCAAGACGGTGGGCGTTTTTGGAGACGAGCGGACCTATGATTACGTGATCGCGTTGCGGATTGTGGAAAGCGTCGACGCGATGACGGCGGACTGGGCAAAGTTGCCGTACGACCTCCTGCAAAAGATTTCGAGTCGCATCACCAACGAGGTTCGCGGTGTTAGCCGCGTGGTCCTCGACATCAGTTCAAAACCGCCTGCCACGATCGAGTGGGAGTGAGTTCCGCAAACCGGGCTTTCAACCCACAATAATTTCATTCAATCTTTCCCGCCATGACCCCTTCCTTCCGCTTCGCTTCACTTATCTGTGCGGCGTTTTTGTTCACGATCGGCGCGCACGCTCAGACCGCCATCATTACCAAGGCCCGCGCGTACTTGGGTTCGGAAGCGGCGCTCGATGCGGTGAAAACCATCCATTACACGGGAAAGCTGACAGGGCCGGACCCAGCCGATGCGACGAAGCAGATCCAAGCGACCGTTGACATCATTTATAAGAAACCCGACCGGCATCGGTTGATTGTCACTTTCGAAAAGTCGGTGGAAACCACCGGCCTTGAAGGGTATGAGGGCTGGCGGCGGGTTCAGGACATTAAGGACCCAAACAAAGCGAGTATTACCCTCCTGCCCGTTGAGCAAACCAAGCGCGTTCGAGCTAACACTTGGGAAAACGTCGCGTTTTTCCGTGGGCTTGATGCGCGAGGTGGCAAGGTGGAGGTGATGGGGCCGGTCACCCACAGCGGAGTCTTGTCCGACAAGATCGCATTCATCCACGCACCGAATATCGTTTTCAACCGGTTCTTCGACCAGAACACCGGCAAGCTCGTCGCAACCGAGACGGAAAGCGGCAGTCTCATCCGGGAAGAAGGAGAAATTAGCGTGGCTGGCATCCGCTTCCCGAAAAGCATCACGACGGTGAGCAAGAATGCCGCAGGAAAGACGCAGACCATGACCATCACCTTCGATCAGATTAAGGTGAATGAAGTGTTTCCGGACAGCGTGTTTGCGTTCCCTAGTCTTGGTCGGAAATAACTCATCTTGCCCGAGGCAGCTGCTGCTGGGCTGAGCTGCCTCTCTGCGTGCGCACTCTCGTTCACACTTCCAAATCCTTCGCGGACGATCTTGCGGCTTTCTGCCGCGGCTCAATCGTCCCGAAGGAGATAGTGGATTCGGTTGCGGCGATCCTCGCCGACGTGCGCGGGCGTGGCGATGAGGCCGTTGGTTATTACGCCGCAAAGTTCGACAGCGCCCGGCTGCGCCCGCGTGATTTCCCGGTGCGGGAAAGCGAACTGGCCGGGGCTGCAAAGCGTCTTCCGCCCGCCGAGTTACGTGCGCTGAGCGCGGCGCGCGAGAACATCTTGGCATTCAACCGTCGCGGCCTCGCAAAAAATTGGAGTGCCAAAAACAAGCACGGCGCGGTCGTTGGCGAGAAATTCGACCCGATTCGTCGCGTGGGCATTTACGTTCCCGGCGGTCAAGTCCCGCTTGTGTCCACGGTGCTCATGACGGTGACGCTCGCGACGATTGCGGGCTGCCCGGAAATCGTGGTTTACACGCCCTCGAACGCCGAAGGAAAAGTCTCCGACGGTTTGCTCGCGGCCCTCCACCTTGCCGGAGCGAAGGAGGTTTACCGGGTGGGCGGGGTCCAGGCGATCGGCGCGATGGCTTACGGAACGACGACGCTCAAGCCGGTCGACAAGATTTTCGGACCAGGCAATGCGTACGTCTGCGAGGCCAAGCGCCAGGTGTTCGGCACGGTGGGTATTGATTCCCTGCCCGGTCCAAGCGAAGTCATGATCATTGCCGACGAAACGGCGCGTCCGGACTTCGCGGCAGCGGACCTGCTCGCGCAAGCCGAGCACGGATCGGGTCGGGAAAAAATCTATTTGGTCGCGACCTCCTCCGAAGTGATCCGGGCGGTCGCGGCGGAGATTGAGGTGCAACTGCACTCGTTGACCCGCTCGGAAAAAATGCGGCGGGTTCTCGACGAGGGATTTCTGGCGATCGAGGTGCGGACTTTGGCGCAGGCGGCGGAAGTGGCAAACTACGTTGCCCCTGAGCATCTCGAATTGCTCGTCCAGGACTCGGCCATCAAGACCCTCACGCGCGCGATCACGACGGCCGGCGCCATCATGCTGGGCAATCATACCCCCACCGCCCTGGGAGATTTCACCGCTGGACCCAGCCATGTGCTTCCAACGGGAAGAGCCGGCCGCTTTTTCAGCGGGCTTCGCGTGGCCGACTTCGTCCGCCGCACGAGTATCGTGCAGTACGATCGCGCGAGCGTGCGCCGTGGTGAACCCGTCGTGGCAGCTTTCGCGGCCATGGAACGGTTGGATGCGCACGGCCGCTCCGTGAAGATTAGGACTTAGCCAGCGCGCTTCATGTCGCGGCGGTTGTTTCCTAACCCTATTCGAGTCTTTCGCGTTTCGCATGTTCGACCCTCTTTCGCTCGCGCTCCCGCATGTCGGGAAGCTCCACGCCTACACGCCGGGGCTGCAGCCGACTGAGCCAGGCTGGGTGAAGCTCAACACCAACGAGTGCCCTTATCCGCCGAGTCCCCGCGTCGTGGAAGCGATCCGCAGTGAACTCGGCGAAGACGGCGCCTCGCTGCGCCTCTACCCGAATCCGAAAAGCAGTCCCTTGCGGACTGCCGTGGCGGCGTTGCACGGCCACTCGCTGACGGATGCGAATGTCTGCATCGGCAATGGATCGGATGATATTCTGAATCTCCTGATTCGCGTATTCTGTGCGAGCGACGCAGCTGCCGGCTTCACCGTTCCCAGTTATTCACTCTATCCCGTGCTGGTGGAAATTCAGAACGGGGCCACGAACGCCATCCCGTTGGACCGTTCCATGCGATTGCCGTTGGCGCGGATCGCGGCTTCGGATGCGCGGGCCCTTTTCCTCACTTCTCCCAATGCACCCACCGGGGTCGGTTTTGCCAACGCCGACTTGGAACAGGTGCTTCTGGCCTTCCGCGGCTTGCTCATCGTCGACGAAGCTTATGCCCCTTTCGCCGTCGAAAACGCGGTGGCCTTGCTGAACCAGTTTCCGAATTTGGTGGTGATTCGCACGCTGTCGAAGGCGTATTCGCTCGCAGGTATCCGCGTTGGCTACGCGCTCGCGTCCTCCGTGGTCATCGGGCTGCTGGACCGGGTGCGCGACAGCTACAATGTCAGCCGTCTCTCTCAAGCGGCCGCGATCGCGGCGCTGAGCGATCCAGTTTATTACGAAGGGGTGATCGCCAAGGTGCGAAACACCCGTGACCGCGCGGTGCGCGATTTCCTGCAACAGCGCGGCTGGTTCACGTATCAGTCACAGGCCAACTTCATTTTCACCGAGCCCAGAAACGCCCGCGGCGAGAGCGGTCCCACGGTGGCGAAAGCGGCCTACGATTTTCTGTACGCGAGCAAGGTGCTCGTCCGGTACTTCCCGAGCCACGCCTTGACCGCCTCATTTCTGCGCATCAGCGTCGGCACCGACGACGAAATGCTCGTCCTCAATCGCACCCTCGACGCATGGCTAAAGGCATCTCTCAACGCGTAAAAGCAGCTCAAAACAAGGGACAGCCCACGGTGACCGAGCCCGCTTCTCGCACCGCGAGCGTGACGCGGAAGACGGCGGAGACGGACATTGCTTTGACTCTCGCGATCGATGGGCGCGGAGAGAGCAAGATCGCGACGGGCGTTCCTTTCTTTGACCACATGCTGACGCTGTTTGCGAAGCACGGGCTCTTCGACCTCACGGTCAACGCCCGCGGCGACACCGACGTCGACTATCACCACACGGTCGAGGATGTCGGGCTGGTCCTCGGGCAGGCTTTCAAGGAGGCGCTGGGTAACAAAATCGGCATTCGTCGCTATGGGTTTTTTCTGCTGCCCATGGACGAGTCGCTTGCCCGCGTTGTGGTCGATGTCGGTGGACGACCGCATTTGGTTTATGAAGCGGAGGCGCCGACCATGTTTGTGCGCGATTTCAATATCGTGCTGGTGAAGGAATTTTGCCGGGCATTTAGCAATGCGCTTGGCGCGAACCTGCACGTCCAGCTCGTGTACGGGGAGGAGCCGCACCATGTGGCAGAAGCGATCTTCAAGTGCCTCGCGCGTGCCTTGGACGTCGCGACTCAAATCGAGCCCCGCGCGGCGGATTTGCTCCCGAGCACTAAGGGTAAGATTTAGGCGGGAGAATTCTCGCGCAAGCTGGCGCGAGAAGGCGCCGGAAGCCCAGCCGGCTGACTTCCTGCGCGAGCGTGGGAGGAGCTAGTCCGAAAAACTCATACCAAAATTCGACCAAGGCATGAGCCACAGAGGACACGGAGCTCGGACACAGAGGCCACAGAGCAAGACACGATGTTTGGCTCTGTGACCTCTGTGTCTGCGCTCTGTGCTCTCTGTGGCAAAAAATCTTCACGAAAAGTGTGATGCATGCGGGCTCGTCCGGCTGCTTGCAAAAAGCGCGTGGTCCCGAATACCGTGCGCGCCACTCATGTCCTCCGTGAAAATCGCCGTCATCGACAACGGCATCTGCAACCTGCGCAGCGTCACGAAGGCGCTTGAGGCCGTCGGTGCAGCGCCCCAGGTCGTACGCACGCCGCGCGAGGTCCGGCTCAGCCAGGCGGCTGGCTTGGTGCTGCCGGGCGTCGGAGCGCTCCGGGATTGCGTGGCCGCGCTGCGGACGGCTGGACTTGACGATACGGTGCGGGAGTGGATCGCGGCCGACCGGCCGTTTCTCGGCGTTTGCCTGGGCATGCAGGCGTTATTCGAGCACTCCGAAGAGGCGGACGTGACTGGACTGGGAATTTTCCCCGGCAAGGTCGTGCGGTTTCGCCGCCCGGCTGAGTTCAAGATACCTCATATGGGTTGGAACACGGTGCGTTTTACGCAGGCCGATTCGCCGCTCGCCGCGAAACTTTTGCCGGACGGCGAGGCCTTTTATTTCGTGCATAGTTTCTACTGTGTCCCGGTAGATCCATCGCTCGTGCTGGCGGAGTGTGATTATGGCGGCGGATTTTGCGCGGCGATTGGACGTGGGCGGGTTTTTGCCACGCAGTTTCACCCGGAAAAAAGCCAGGCGAAGGGCCTGCAGATCTACCGGAACTTCGCTGCGGTCACGGCCGAGGGAGTGATGGCGGACGCCGTGCGCTGATTGGCGCGGCGGAATTTAAATCCTCATGGCGGCGGTTTTCTGCCGCCCAAACTTCCTCTTACTCGCGCGCGGTAATTTCCTACTGACGCCGCCGCCCGCGAACCCGCGGGTATCTTTTCTTTGCAAGGTTCGGAGTTTTAGCTTCGCTCGTAGTTCTATGGCCACGACTGCTTCCCTGAAGTTGGACAATAAAGAATACCCCTTGCCAGTCATGGTCGGCACGGAGGGGGAAAAAGCACTCGACACCCGGGGTCTGCGGATCGCCAGCGGCTATATCGCGTATGACCAGGGTTACGGCAACACGGGTTCGTGCGAGAGCAGCATCACGTATCTCGACGGTGAAAACGGCGTGTTGCGCCATCGCGGTTATCCGATCGATCAGCTCGCGCAGCACAGCGACTTCGTCGAAACCGCTTATCTGGTGATTTACGGCGAGCTGCCGACGCCCACGCAGCGGAAAGAATTTGGACTTCTGCTTCGAAAGAACGCTGCGATCGAAACGCAGATGCAGAAGATTTTTGAAGGCTTTCCGAAGGACGCCCCGCCGATGGCCATGCTTTCGTCGATCGTCGCCTCGCTCGCTGCGCATTACCCGCACCTCGCCACGAATAATTTCGAGAATGACCTGAAGAACTTCGATCTGGCGGCAGCGATGGCCATTTCGAAGATCCGCACGATCGGGGCCATGATTTACCGGTACCAAAAAGGGCTGCCGTACATTTTCCCGAAGCAGGAGCTGCCCTTTGCCGAGAACCTTCTGCACATGATGTTCTCGGAGCCCTACCAGGATTATACGGCTGTTCCCGAGATTGCGCGGGCTTTGAACCTGTTGCTCCTCCTGCACGCCGATCACGAGCAGAACTGCTCCACCTCGACGGTGCGCATGGTGGGTTCGAGTGCGGCGAATCTCTTCACTTCACTCTCAGCAGGCATTTGCGCGCTGTCCGGCCCGCTCCACGGGGGCGCGAACACCGCAGTCATGCAGATGCTCCAGTCGATTCACGACGAGGGTGACGACGGCACGCGGTTCATCGCGGCGGCGAAATCCGGCAGCAAAGGAAATCGCCTGATGGGCTTCGGTCACGCGGTGTACAAAAATTTCGATCCGCGCGCGAAGATCATCGGCCAGGCCTGTGACGAGGTGCTGCAGAAACTCGGGATCAATGATCCCTTGCTCGCCATCGCCAAGAACCTCGAGCAGGCGGCGCTGAAGGACGATTATTTCGTGTCGCGGAAGCTTTATCCGAACGTCGACTTCTATTCGGGCATCATCATGCGCGCCCTCGGAATTCCGGTGAACATGTTCACCGTCCTCTTCGCGATCGGACGCACTCCCGGTTGGATCGCGAACTGGCGTGAGGTCGCCGCGAATCCGAAAGGCCGCATCTATCGGCCACGCCAGATCTACGTTGGCCCGGTGAAACGGGACTATGCGCCAATCGCGCAGCGCAAGTAGGGCGAGGCAAAGACCGGCCCTTTCAAGGCGGCGAGAAACGCGCGGAAGGCGCGAAGGGCGGAGCGCAAGCCCCGCCCTATTTTTTTTGCGGAGCCGGATGCATCAATTGCTCCAGCTCCAAGCCGGTGATCCGGCGCAGTCCGCCGAGCAGCCGCCAAAGGGCATACATGGTCATCGCGGTGCTCGGCAGGACGATCACCGGCCAGCTCAACAGGTTCATTTTCGCGAGTTCGTTGTTAAATGCCTCGGTGCCGGCCGGGCTTTTCAAAAGGTACCGCGCCAGGGCGTAGTTGAGGATCGAGCTGACCAGGAATGAGAACGTCAGCAGATAACTCGATTCCCGCAGAAGTTTGTCGAAGGAGGGGCGTGCTTTCCGTTCGGCAAGGGCGGCGTCGATGCGCTCCACATCGATGACCTGGGGGTTGTAGAGCATCTCGCGCACCAGCGGCCAGCGCGTGCCCATCGAGATGAGCACCACGAGCCCGATCACGGCGGGAATTGCGGCTTCCTTCACCGCGAACCACTGCAAGCTGAGTTCCATCTGCGCGAAAGTGCCGGTCAGAAGCACGCTCAGGAATCCGATGGCCGAAATGAAATTGAATTTTTTCCGCCGAACGAGGTCGTAGATGAAATAGCCCACGGGAAACGCGAGCGCCACGACGAGCGCCCACTTCGGACCGAGCCACACCGCCTTGCTGCCCCATTTCAGGATGATGGGTGGCAACGCGACGTTGCAGACCAGGTTGATCAGGAGATTCTCGCGCGGAGGCGGCGGCAGACTCATGACCTTTTCAATCGGGAACTCAGGGAAGCAGGAAGCGGAAAATGGGGTCGGACCATTTGGAGTGGCACGCGCATCTGGCTCCGGGCCACCTCAGAAACCGAGCTGAGCCAAGAGTACACTGCTTTTCGTCATTTCCTGCGCTCGGAATTTTTGTTTCTCTCGCCACCCCATGATTCTCCTCGGCGTTAATATCGACCACTGCGCCACGCTGCGCCAGGCGCGGTATCGCGAGGCAACGCCGGCCGTGGGTGGCGCGGTCGAGCCCGATCCGATCATGCTCGCGGTGTTGTCGGAACGCGCAGGGGCGGATGGCATCACGGTTCATTTGCGGGAAGACCGGCGGCACATCCAGGAGCGCGACGTCTGGCGGCTGCGCGAAACCCTCGGCACCCGTTTGAATCTGGAGATGGCGTGCACGCCGGAGATGACCGCGTTTGCGCTGAAGCTGAAGCCCGAGTTCGTGTGTCTCGTGCCGGAGAACCGCCAGGAAGTGACAACGGAAGGGGGGCTCGATGTCGTGGGCCTTCGCGATCGCGTCGAGCCGTGCGTCGCCGAGCTGAATGCCGCCGGGATCAAGGTGAGCGTTTTCATCGATCCAGACGAAGCGCAGATCGAACTTTCGGGGAAACTGGGGGCGCCA
Organism: Opitutaceae bacterium; assembly: GCA_039928635.1. Classification (GTDB taxonomy): domain Bacteria; phylum Verrucomicrobiota; class Verrucomicrobiia; order Opitutales; family Opitutaceae; genus DATAKE01. The sequence continues at coordinate 8,721 of JBDSSU010000277.1, forward strand.
TTCGTCGAATTGCACACCGGCGCTTATGCGCATGCTTATCACACGCCGCGTCGCGCGCAGGAATTTCAACGCCTCCGGCTTGCCTGCGTCCGCGCGCACGAGGCATCACTCACGGTCAACGCGGGTCATGGGATCAATTATGTGAACATCACCGAGGTCCGAACCCTGCCGCATCTCCACGAGCTCAACATCGGCCACAGCATCATGAGCCGGGCGCTGTTCACCGGGATAGAGGAAGCCGTGCGCGAGATGAAGACCCGGATGAATTCGTGACGGCGTTCGCAAAAACGAGACCCAAGACAATGATCTGTCATTCTGAGCGCAGCGAAGAATTCATGGCCTGGAGTGCGTGCGACGCGTGGATTCTTCACTGCGTTCAGAATGACAAACAACGCTGCGCTGCTGATGAACGGGATTGGGGTAGCACGGGCATCTTGCCCGTGGGTCCGGAACACGGGCGGGACGCCCGTGCCACTCAATCGGCCGACAGCTCTCTGACAGTTCATCTCGCCTGCCCACCAAACAGCAGCTGTTTGTTTGTGTCTCAGAATGGCAGGCTCGATGTTTTTCCTTCCAGCTATCCCGCGGTTGACCCGCCATGAACATCTCCCTTCCACCCGGCGGCATTCTCATCGGTCTCGGTTGCGATCTGATTGAGGTGGACCGGGTGCGCGGCGTGCTCGAACGGCAGGGCGAACGTTTTCTCGCGCGGGTGTTCACGGAAGAAGAGCGGGCCTACTGCTCCAAGATGGCTCATCCGCACAAACACTACGCGGCGCGCTTCGCCGCGAAGGAGGCGGTCTCAAAATGTTTTTCGACTGGCATCGGTGCGGAGCTCGGCTGGCGCTCGGTTTCGGTTTATCACGGCGAGCGACACCAGCCCTTGGTCCGGCTCGATCAACAAGGCGAAGCGTTGTTGCGCGCGGTGGGCGCCACGCATGTTCACCTGACGCTTTCCCACAACGAAACTTCGGCGATGGCGGTTGCGGCGCTCGTAAGGGCGTAGTTGGTTGCGAGGTCATGGACGAGTTCGATGAGACACCTCCCGTTTCACGGCCCAAGCCCTCGAAGATTCCTTCGTGGATCATGCTGGGTTTTATCCTAGGGGCGGTGTTCGTGTGGGCCTTGCCGCGCCCGCGGCCGGAGCGTTCGGTGACCCCGCCGGTAACGCCCGTGATTCCTGCTTTCGCCGTAGAAACGCCCCCGCGCCTGACGGATGTGGAGACCTTCTTCGACGTCTGGAGACGCTTCGCGCTCTGGGACGGCGACACCACTTATGTGTGTTTGTGGGACTCGGGAACGCGGACGTTTCGCGACTGCTTCCAAATTATCCAGCGGGGAGATGAGCTGTTTTTTCGCAGCGTCCCACGCCCGCGAAACCTTCGTCCGAGGAGCGATGTTCCGAAGGACAGCCCCTTTGAATTTTTGAATCCGATTCCGGAGTTGCGCGGCTTGTTTGGAGCTCCGATCTCGCCGCCCCCGGAGACGCCGAGTTCCGACAAATAATCCGCCTCTCCTCCATGAGCTTCCAAGGTTTTCCCATCTTGAGTGGCGAAGAAAGCGTGTTGCGGGAGGGACAGCTGTTTGATCACGACGAGGAACAGGAATGGGCGGCGATGCAGCGAGCCGGATGTGCGCTCGCGAAGGCCGTCGTCCGCGATTTTGCGGAGCTCGGCGCTTTCCCGGCCGCGGCAAAAATCCTCGTCATCGCCGGCAAAGGGCACAACGGCGGCGACGCGTTGATCGCGGCGCAAACGCTGTTGGCCCAGTTTCCGTCCGCGAGTGCCGACGTGCTGATGGTCTTTGGTGACCGCGCCTTGCGTCCGCTGGCGCGCCGGGCGTATCAAGCGCTGCTGCACGCGGCGAGGCATCGCGTTGTTCTCGTTTCCCACCCATTCGCGAGCAAGACGTACGATCTGTCGCTCGATGGGCTGTTTGGATTTCAATTCCGGCCGCCGGCGACGCCTGCCGTGATAGAACTCGCCGAGCGGATCAACGCGCTGCCGATTCGTTTCCGCGCCAGCGTGGATCTTCCCAGTGCCGGAATTATTCGCGCGGATTTCACCTACGCGACGGGCATCGCGAAGCAGGCGCTCATGGGGAACCCCGCAACCGGTCGCGCGCGTTTTCTCGATCTGGGTTTTCTGTCTGGCGATGAACCGGGGAATGAACGCGTGTTGACGCCCCGGGTGCTGGCGCCCTTGGCGGCATTGCGCCCGTCGCAGTCGGACAAGCGGACGTTCGGTCATGTTTTTATTCTCGGCGGATCACGGCGTTATCCCGGAGCGGTGCTGATGAGTGTGCTCGCCGCACTCCGGAGTGGCGTGGGGCTCGTGACCGCGTTTGTGCCCGAAACGCTGGCGGCTTCGTTTGCCGCGCGCGCGCCCGAAGCGATGTGGGTGGGCTGGCCGGAAACGCCGGAAGGTAATCTGGCCTTGGAAGGACAAGGCCTGTGGAAAGCTCACCTCAAGCGCGCGACCGCGATCGTGATCGGCCCTGGGATTGGCCGCGAAGCCGAGACCCTCGCGCTTGTCGCGGATCTCGTGAAAACCGCGCCGGTTCCCGTGTTGCTCGACGCCGATGCGTTGCAGGCGGAGATCGTGCGGCAGGCGAAGACGCGCCTCGTCGTCACTCCGCACGCGGGCGAGTTCGCGCGCATTGCCCAGGGTGCAGAGGAGAAAACCTTCGTTGCCGAAACGGGCGCGACACTCGTGTTGAAGGGACCCGTCACAAGCGTCGTGAGTGCGGCAATGCGCCATTCGACTGCGGACGCACCCCCTCGCGACGCGCCATCAACGGGGGCCGTCACCACGCATTATGCTTTTTCCGGCGGCCCGGTTCTCGCACGCGGTGGCAGCGGCGATCTCCTCGCCGGTTTGATCGGCGGTTTGCTGGCGCAGACGCCGGCGGATCCGCTCCTCGCCGCGTGCCGCGGCGTCGTGTGGCATGGGCTCGCGGCCGACTTGCTGGCGCAGACCCACGGACAGGCGGCAGTGCAAATTACCCAACTGCTCGACTTCCTTCCGCGGGCGCTGAGAGAGTCGGCGGATGTCCCGTGAGCTAAGCGAAGCCCAGGCGTTCCTCGTGTTGAACGCGCTGCCGAACATCGGGCCGATCACGCTGAACCGGCTGCTCTCGGAATTGGATGGCGATCCGCGTGCGGTGTTCACGGTGGGAACGCGCCGGCTCGAAGCCGTGAAAGGCGTCGGCCCGGTGATCAGTGCGACGATTGCCGCCTGGGAGGAGCACTTCGATCTCACGCGCGAAGAGGAACGCATGGCAAAGGCGGCCACGGATTTTGTCACGACGCGCGACGCGGCTTACCCGAAATTGCTGAAGGAAATCAACGATCCGCCCATCGGCCTTTATCGGAAGGGCCGCTACGGTTTCGAGCATCCGTGCATCGCCATCGTGGGCTCGCGGCGCACGACGCTTTACGGGCAGGCCACGGCGAAAAAGCTCGGTGCCGAGCTCGCGCGGCTGGGTTTTTGCATCGTGAGCGGTCTCGCCCGTGGGATCGATACGGCGGCGCATGAGGGCGCGCTTTCGGTGGGCGGAAAAACCGCGGCGGTGCTCGGCACGGGCGTGGATATTATTTATCCGCCGGAGAATCTGGAGCTTTACCGCCGGATCGAAGCGGAAGGCGGAGCGATCCTTTCGGAATTTCCCTTCAGCCGCCGCGCCGACAAACAATCCTTCGCGATGCGCAACCGGATCGTCGCCGGCATGTGCGCGGCGGTGATCGTCGTGGAGAGCGACGTCAGCGGCGGCGCGATGATCACGGCGCGTTTCGCCGGCGAGCAGGGCCGTCAACTGTTCGCCGTTCCCGGTCGCATCGACCAGCCGACGAGTGCGGGTTGCCATCAACTCATCCGCGACGGAGCGACGCTGCTCACGAGCGTGAACGACGTGTTATCCGAACTGAACTACCTCGAAGGTTTTCATCCCGTCGCAATCAGCGAAAAGCCCGCGGAAACCGCCGTCGGTCGTCCCGCGAACCTCACCGACGAGGAGGCCAGGGTGTTCGAATGTTTCCGCGGTGGATCGATGCTCTCGCCCGACACGCTGGCTGCGCAGACCGGCCTCGGCGCCGCCGAACTTTCCGCGACGCTGATGATGCTCGAACTAAAACGCCTGATCGCGAAACGCGCCGATGGGACTTTCGAGGCGCGGGGGTAGGATCGAATGCGGCGAGCGGGAATCGCCGAACCTCACCCGGCAATCGGCCGCTCGTGTAATAGGCAATTGGACGCTTGCCTAACCGGCAATCGGACGATCCTATAACCGGCAAATGGACGCCAAGCCGCTCCCCCGTCTCCTGCGCGAGGCCGTGCGCGCCGCCTTGGCCGACACTCCCGTTGTCTGCCTCCTCGGTCCGCGCCAATGCGGGAAGAGCACCCTCGTGCGTTCGCTCGCCCCCAAGTACGGCTATGTCACGTTCGACGATGCCGACACCCTCGCGCTCGCCCGCTCCGGTCATCCTCGACGAGATCCAGCGTGTCCCCGAGTTGCTCCGGGCGCTCAAGCTTTCCGTGGATCGCGACCGCCGCTCCGGCCGTTTCCTGCTCACCGGCTCCGCGAACCTGCTGCTGTTGCCCAAACTCGGCGACTCGCTGGCGGGCCGCATGGCGATCCTGGAGCTGCAACCCCTGACGGTCGCGGAGCAGCAACGTCAGCCGGGCGGCTTGCTCGCCGCGTGGCTGGCCGGTCGCCTGCGCCCCTCGGTTGCCACGCGGCAGGAACTCGACGATCCCCTCGAACTCGCGGGCCGCGTGGTCGCGGGAGGGTTTCCCGAGCCGTGGTCGCGCACGCCCACCCGCGCCCGCAACTGGCATCGTGACTATGTGCGTGCCCTCGTGGAGCGCGACGCCCAGGACGTATCGCGCGTGAAAGACCCGCGCGACCTCTCCCGACTGCTCTCGCTGCTGGCGTTGCGGACGGGCGAGCTGCTCAACGTCACGGCCCTGAGCAACGAACTCGATCTCCGCCGCGAAACCGTGGAGCACCATCTCGCAGTGTGCGAGCGGCTGTATCTCATCCGCCGGCTGCAACCGTGGCACCGGCACGAAGCCAAGCGGCTCATCAAAACGCCCAAGATCCATTTTCTCGACAGCGGCCTGGCCGCTACGCTCGGTGAACTCACGGCGGATGACTGGCACGCCCGGCGCGATCGGTTTGGGCATCTGCTAGAGACGTTCGTTTTGCAGCAGCTCAGCGCCCAGGCTGGCTGGGCCGACCCCGAACTGCGTTTCTGGCATTATCGCGACAAAGATCAGGTCGAAATCGACTTGGTCCTGACGCATGGACGTCGCACCTGGGGCGTTGAAATCAAAGCCACCGCCACACCCTCCCAAGCGGATATCGCGGGGCTGCGGCGGCTCGCCGCCCAATGCGGGGACGATTTTGCCGGCGGACTGCTGCTCCATGCCGGCCGCCACGCCATCACGCTCGGCGACCCTAAGTTCCTGGCCGTGCCGATCGCCAGACTGTGGGAAATGTAATCGCCCTACTCGTCCCGTCGCCTTCGCCAGAATTTTGTCGGTTCGGACTTCGTGCAACGTTGCGCCGGGTAGTGGGGCCGGTTGCAGTCCTGCCTCCCATGTTCGAACAAGCCTTCCGCAACATCGACGATGTCCTCCGCAAGGAAGCCGGTTGCACCACCGAACTCGACTACACCGAGCAGACTTCGTGGCTCCTCTTCCTGAAATACCTCGACGGTCTCGAGCAGGACAAAGCCGACGAAGCCAAACTTGAGGGCAAGCGCTACACTTTCCTCCTCGAAAACAAATACCGCTGGGAAAGCTGGGCCGCGCCCCTTCGACAAGGCTCAGGGACCGCGCGAGTGATCGACCATAACGCCGCGATGGGCGGCCCCGACCTCGTCGAATTCGTCAACGACTCGCTCTTCCCCTATCTCCAGAAATTCAAGGCGAAGGCCAGCGGTCCGAACACGCTCGAATACAAGATCGGCGAAATCTTCGGCGAGCTGAAGAACCGCATCTCCAGCGGCTACAACCTGCGCGAAATCATCGACCACATCGACGAGCTGCGCTTCCGCTCGCAGACCGAGAAGCACGAGCTGTCGCATCTCTACGAGGCCAAGATCAAAAACATGGGCAACGCCGGGCGGAACGGCGGCGAGTATTACACCCCGCGCCCGCTCATCCGCGCCATCGTGCGCGTCGTGAATCCGCAGCTCGGCGAGAAAATCTACGATGGTGCGTGCGGCTCTGGCGGCTTCCTGTGCGAGGCCTTCGATTATCTCCGTTCGACCCCTTCGACAGGCTCAGGGACCGGAATGACGACCGCCCAGTGGAAGATTCTTCAGGAGCGCACGTTCTTCGGGAAGGAGAAGAAGTCCCTGGCCTACGTGATCGCGATCATGAACCTGATCCTGCACGGCATCGAGGCGCCGAACATCGTCCACACAAACACGCTCTCCGAAAACCTCGCCGACATTCAGGACAAGGACCGCTACGATATCGTGCTGGCCAATCCGCCCTTCGGCGGCAAGGAGCGCCCGGAGGTGCAGCAAAACTTCCCCATCCGCACCGGGGAGACCGCCTTCCTCTTCCTCCAGCATTTCATCAAAATCCTGAAAGCCGGCGGACGCGGCGGCATCGTCATCAAGAACACGTTTCTTTCGAACAC
>JBDSSU010000278.1:0-4459 GCA_039928635.1 Opitutaceae bacterium
GATTTCGTGAGCGATGCCGTCGCGCACGAAGGAGATCGAGTTCAGATTTTTCAGTTCGACCTTCGTGCCGAGATGCGTCGCGCCGACGGGACGGATCGAGATGTTGGCGTCGCAGCGCAGCTGGCCCTTCTCCATGTCGCAGTCGGAAATGCCGCCATAGATCATCGTGGCCCGAATGGATGTCAGGTAGGCGTACGCCTCGTCGGCTGTATGCATCGCCGGTTCGGAGACGATCTCCATCAGGGGCGTCCCGGCGCGGTTATAGTCGATCAACGAGTCGTTCGCACCGTGGTTGAGCTTGCCGACGTCCTCCTCGAGGTGGATGCGCGTCAGGGGAATTGTTTTGTGCTCGCCCATGATGTTGCGCGCGGGGCCGGGGAGCTCGATCTCAACGGCCCCACGGAGGCACATGGGCTGATCGTATTGCGAGATCTGATAATTCTTGGGCGAGTCGGGATAGAAGTATTGTTTGCGGTCCCATTTGCAGACAGGCGCGATGTCGCAGCCGAGGAGGAGGCCGGCCTTGATGATCGCGTCGAGGGCGGCCTTGTTCATGACGGGCAGCACGCCGGGGAGCGCGAGCACGACGGGATCGGTGAGGGTGTTCGGCTCGAAGCCGTAGCCGGTGGCGACGCGGGTGAAGATTTTGGAATTGGTCTTCACCTGCACGTGAACCTCCAGACCGATGACGGCTTCGTATTTCATTAAGGGAATGGGAGAGGAATAGGACGACGGAGTTTAGCCACAGAGGTCACGGAGCTCGGACACAGAGATCACAGAGCCAGGCGACGAAGGCTGTGTTTGGTGAGGAGGGTGGTTCGGAAATTGAAGAGGAGGAGAAGGAGACGGAGGTTAGCCACAGAGGACACGGAGCTCGGACACAGAGGTCACAGAGCCAGGCGGCGTAAGCCGTATTTGGTGAGAAACGTGGTTCGGAAATTGAAGAGAAGGCCAATTCGACAGGACGTGAAGCGCAGGTAGGTCAGCACTTGTGCCTCGTGGACGTCGAGCAGAGCGTCGATGGCTTTGAGTTCAACGACGACGAGCTTTTCGACGAGGAAATCGAGACGGTAAGCGTCTTCGATCAGGAGATCCTTATAGGTAACGGCGCAGAGCTTTTGCTCCTCAAATGCCAGTCCCCTGAGACGGAATTCGTGAGCGAGGGCACGTTGATAAGCCGATTCCAAAAGCCCGGGTCCCAAATCACGGTGAACTTCAATCGCCGCGCCGATGATCTGTTCGGTCAGCTGATTGATCGCTTCATTCATGGGATTGTCTCTGTGAACTCTGTGTCCGAGCTCCGTGTTCTCTGTGGCGAAATTCAGAGGATCGGGTGTTTGGTGCTCCACTCATGACCTTGCTCGTAGGCATGGGCGATCGCCAGCAGCTCGGATTCCTTGAAGGGCTGGCCGATGAGCTGCAGTCCGATCGGCAAACCCGCTTGCGTGAAACCGCACGGCACGCTCATCGCCGGCAGTCCGGCGAGGTTCACGCCGATGGTATAAATATCGCAGAGATACATCGCGAGCGGATCGGACTTCTCGCCGATCTTGAAAGCCGGAATCGGCGACGTCGGTGTCAGCAACGCGTCGACTTGTTCGTACGCTTTCAGAAAATCCTGGCGGATGAGGGTGCGGACTTTTTGCGCGCGCAGGTAGAACGCATCGTAGTAGCCGCTCGAGAGCACATAGGTCCCGAGGATGATCCGCCGTTTCACCTCGGAGCCGAAACCTTCGGCCCGCGACTGGAAGTAGAGATCCATGACATCCTTCGCGTTTTTCGAGCGGTGGCCGTAGCGGATGCCGTCGAAGCGCGCCAGATTCGAGGAGGCTTCGGCCGTCGCGATGATGTAATAGGTGTCGAGGCAGTATTGGGTGTGCGGGAGGGAAACCTCTTTAACCTCGCAGCCCTGCTTTTTGTAAAACGCGATGACGCTCTCCACCGCGGCGCCCACCTCAGGATCGAGGCCGGCGCCAAAGTATTCCTTCGGAATTCCGAGCCGCCACGGGCCTTTCCCGCGTTGCAACTCCGCGCGGTAATCGGGGAGGGAGGTTTTGAACGACGTCGAGTCGCGTTCATCGTGACCCGCAATCGTGCCGAGCATGATCGCGGCATCCTCGACCGTGCGCGCGAAGGGTCCGATCTGGTCCAGCGAAGAAGCGAATGCGATCAGGCCATAACGTGAGACCAATCCGTAGGTGGGCTTCAATCCCACCACGCCGCACAACGCGGCCGGTTGTCGGATCGAGCCGCCCGTGTCCGAGCCGAGGCTGGCAATCGTTTCGCCGGCGGCGACGGCCGCGGCGCTTCCCCCCGACGATCCACCGGGCACACGCGTTGTGTCCCAAGGGTTCGCCGTCGGATGAAAGGCGGAATTTTCCGTCGACGATCCCATCGCGAACTCATCGCAATTCAGGCGGCCGTAGATCACCGCGCCGGCCGCTTTCAATTTTGTCGAGACCGTCGCGTCGTAGGGCGAAACGAAATTCGCGAGCATCTTGCTCGAGGCGGTGAGCGGCTGATCCGCGACCGCGATCACGTCCTTCAACCCGATCGGAATTCCTTCGAGCACTCCGCGCGACTGGCCCGCGGCGCGCCGGTCATCGGAGGCGGCCGCCTGGGCCAAGGCGTCGTCGGGATCGAACGAGTTGAAAGCCTTGATCCGCAGCTCGACCGCGTTCGTGCGGGCGACCACCGCGTGGGTCAGCTCGACGGCGGAAATCTTTTTCGCATCGAGGAGGGAGGCGAGTTCGGTGACGGATTTGAAGTGAAGCTCGGAAGACATTCAGGAAAAACAGCTTTTACAGGAGGTAACGGAGAGAGCGGAGAAAAGGCCGATGCCTGCTCTGTTCCCTCTGTTTCTTCCTGTGAGAAATGACCGGTTGTTCCGCGACTTGATCGCAGTCGAAGGAGGGTGCGATTGATCGAAAGTAAAGCTCTGCAGACATCGGGAAAACCGTTGAACAGAAGGAAACGAAGGGAACGAAGAAGGACGGGCTCTTGGTTTCCTTCGTTAGCTTCTGTTCAAAATCTGGAGTCATTCCATCACCTTGGGTACGATGATCATGTTGTCTCGCTTCGCTGGCGCGTTGCGCAGCGCGGCGTCGACGGGGAGCGCGGGCTTCGCGACGTCATCCGCCCAGACGTTGTAGACGGGAAACGCGTGGGCCGTGGGTTCGACTCCTGTCACATCGACCTTCGCGAGTTGCTCGATGTGGAGGAGCACGTCAGCGAGCTGTTGCGCGAAGGTGACCTTTTCTTCCGGCGTGAGCGCGAGTCGGGCGAGCTCGGCGATGCGGTCGATGTTGAGGTCGGTCGATGGAGGCATGAGGGAAAGTGCGGTTATGCGAGGTGCGACCGTTGAGGCAACGGACAAAATGAGGGAGCGCGAGCAACCCGCGCCAAGCCGGAATTCCCTCGCGACGGCGCGCCGTCCGGGAAGCGGATTCTCTTCAAAGCTCGAGCAAGTTTACCTCTGACAAAGCGGTGAGTATTATTACCCCTTCGGACGCAAACAGGGGTAATAGCCTTCACAGGTAGAACGCGGGTGGGCATTACAGAGCGCACTCCGGAACTACCAAATTGAGACCTGTACACGCACAACTCGGTTCTGGACTGGAGCTGTTTCTTTTCGTTTCCACCGTCGCGTTTGCGCGGCGAGCCGCCGAAGCGGGTGTCACCAGTCTGGTCATCGATTGGAGAAACCAGACGAAGCATGCGCGTTTGAAGAGCGGTGAAACTGAGATGGGCCGTCACACCGTGGCTCAGCTCGAGGAAGTGGTGAAGTCGGTCGCCATTCCTGTCACGGTCCGCATCAACGGCCTGCCGGGCGGCGAGGCGGAGATGGAGACGGCACTCGATTACGGGGCGAGAATCCTGATGTTGCCGATGGCCCGATCGGCACGCGAGGTGGAGAAGTTCGTCAAGCGCGTCCGGGGGCGCGCCAAAACCATTGTTCAGATCGAAACGCCGGAGCTCGTCGCCGACTGCGCCAACCTGAGGAGTGTCCCGTGGGATTATGCCTTCATCGGCTTGAAGGACTTGATGATTTCACGGGGAAAAAACTGGCTTTGGGAGCCGCTGCACGACGGCACCTTGGATGCGGTGTGCGGGCATTTGGCAGGACGGCAAATTGGCTTCGGAGGAATCACCGTCATCGGTGGCGGGCAGCCTTTGCGGTTCACGGACTTGATGCGCGAATACGGTCGGCTGGGATGTACGTTCAGTTTTCTGCGTCGTACTTTTCAGACCGAAATCGGCGACCGGGACCTCGGTGCAGAGTTGCGGGCGTTGCAAGCAGCATGGACGGCGACAAGCCAGCGCGGCCCCATCGCGGTGCAACAGGACCAGCTGAATTTCCGGGCGCTAATCGATCTCCTCCGTCCAGAAACGCCCGGCCGCCCTTTGGCGGCGGTCGGGTAACGCCGGAATTTCAGGCGCAGTTGAGACGCGTCCGTTG